>JACFNM010000019.1 GCA_019454915.1 Chitinophagaceae bacterium | reverse complement strand
TATAGGGAAGAAAACTGGTTACTTCATCGGACTGAACCTGTAAATCGTAGCCCCCGTTGAGTTGTCTCATGCCTCCTCTGGACGGTAAAATAGACTGAGCGTTGAATATAAAACTTTGAGAATGAATGGCATTGGCCACGGATTGCCGGATTTCAGCCGATTCTTTCGTATTTTTCGACTGGGCCGAAGATGTGCCGGGATACATGCTCAATAAGAAGCCGGCGAGCAAGAGTATGCTTAATAAATTTATTTTTTTCATGGCGTTTTAAGATTTAATGTGATTTGACATCGTTGAGTTTGGATACAGAAAATGGCTAATCGTTTAATTATGAGATATTAAAGACCTGTTAAACACTTAGTTGAACTCGTTACGTTGAATGATTTCCAACATCTGTGCGCTCCGTATATTTGCTGATTTTTATATGACCAACTTCTTGCTGATTGGGGTTTGTATCCTTGCCGGTTTGTTGTTACGCAGGCATTCAAAATTACCCGCCGATGCCCACAAGGGCGTGAATGCGTTTATCATTAACCTGGCTTTACCGGCAGTCTCTTTTAAGTATTTACCTCATCTGCAATGGACGGAGGCGCTGATATTACCGGCCGTGATGCCGGTGATCATTTGGCTGTGCGGGTGGGTTTATATAAGAATCTATGCTTCAAAAACGAAACTTGATAAACGCACAGAAAGCGGGTTGAAGCTGGTTACCAGCCTTAGCAATACGTCTTTCGTGGGTTTCCCGTTAGTCGCCGCCTATTTTAGTAGTGACGCCCTGGGTATTGCCGTAATTTGTGACCAGGTGAGTTTTATCCTTCTCGCTACAGCCGGTATTGTGGTTGCCATGAATGCTTCCGATAAACATAATTTGACAACAGGATTGTTGATTAAAAGGGTTATCTCTTTCCCGCCTTTCATTGCCTGTGTAGTGGCTTTGGTGTTGCCGTTGTTTGTTGATATTTCTCCCCTGGATCCGCTGTTTGATAATCTTGCTGCTACAGTAGCCCCGCTTGCTTTGTTTTCTATCGGACTGCAGATGCAGTTTGACGGCTGGCGTAAATATGCAAAGCATCTTTCCGTGTCTATGTTTTATAAACTGATAATATCCCCTGCGTTGATCCTGATTGTTGTTTTAATTTTTAACATGCGGGGAATTATACCGCAGATCAGTATATTTGAATCGGCAATGCCCTCTTTCTTAACGGCAGGGATTGTTGCGAGTGAATACGACCTGAATCCCAGGGTTACCAGCATCGTGGTGGGAATCAGCATATTGTTTTCCTTTTTTACCACAGCGGTATGGTATTTTATTGTAATCAATTTAGCCTGACTTTATAATGAAAAAAAATGATAATGGACATAGCTTCGTACCGGAGATTGGGTAAAACAGATTTGCATATTGCCCCATTGATTTTTGGTGGTAACGTTTTTGGCTGGACCGTTGATGAAAAAAGATCTTTTGAATTATTAGACGCATTTTCCGATGCAGGATTCAACAGTATAGACACAGCAGATATTTATAGTCGCTGGTTTCCGGGGAACAAGGGAGGTGAAAGCGAAACGATTATCGGAAAATGGTTGAAACATAAAGGCAATCGGGACAGGATGGTGATTGCCACTAAAGTCGGTTCCGATATGGGAAAGGGACATCATGATGTTTCAAAAAACTATATTCTTAAAGCGGTGGAAGATTCGCTGACCCGTCTTCAGACCGATTATATTGACCTCTATCAAACGCATCGGGACAATGAAGCCACCCCTGTTGAAGAAACACTGGAGGCTTATGACCTGCTGGTAAAACAGGGAAAAGTAAGATGGATCGGTGCATCGAATCTGTCACCTGATCGGTTGACGGCTTCCTTAGAAGCGAGTGAAAAATATCATTATCCGGTTTATCAGACTTTACAGCCGGAGTACAATTTATATCACCGGGAAAGATTCGAAAAGAACTATCTCGCCATTTGTAAGGAAAGAGAATTGAGTGTGTTAACCTACTATTCTCTCGCTTCAGGATTTCTTTCGGGTAAATATCAAAGTATGGCAGATTTAGGAAAAAGTGTGCGGGGAAAAGGTTTGAAAAAGTATATGGATGATCGGGGTTTCAGGATTCTCGATGCACTAAGTAAGGTCTCCTCCAATCATCAAACTACGCAGGCGACGGTTGCTTTAGCCTGGCTGCTACATCAGCCAACGGTGGTAGCACCCATCGCGAGCGCCACAAGTACTGAACAGCTTGATTCGTTGATAGCGGCTGCATCGCTTACCCTGAGTTCAGAAGATGTACAGGTGTTGAACGAAGCGAGTGCGTGGTAAAAAAAGCCAAGAGATTATCGTGAGATATGGCGGTTACGAGGTACCAATGGGATAATATTTTTTGGGTAACTAGTGTTTTCAGAGATAGCATAGAGACAATGTCAACGACTGTAATGCCAGGGTAGTGGTCTGAATAACGTCTTAATTTATTTGTATTGATTTTTGCAAATTATTATCTTGTCACACATGTTATTGGCGGCGAGCGTCAATGGAACTCGGTAATTTAAGGCAGTCATCCCCCAAGAAGTGTAAGATGAAAACAGAGATAGAAAAAGTTGAGTTGTATAAGGTAGCACCGCGCTGGTTGTTTTTAAAAATAACCACCCGGTCGGGGATTGTTGGTTGGGGAGAACCCGTGGTAGAAGGGAAGGCTGATACCGTGTGCGCAGCAGTTAAAGAAATGGCGCCGCTGTTAATCGGCAGAGACGCTCAAAGAATTGAAGATACGTGGCAGATGCTTTACCGGGGCGGGTTTTACCGGGGTGGCCCAATATTGATGAGTGCTATTTCAGGTATTGACCAGGCGCTCTGGGATATAAAAGGCAAGGCGCTTGGTGTACCCGTTTATGAATTATTGGGAGGGGCGGTAAGAGACAGGATGAAAATCTATGGATGGATAGGTGGCGACAGACCGGATGAACTTATAAAAGGAGCTGCGGACCGGATGGAACAGGGGTTCCAGGCTGTTAAAATGAATGCTTGTGCCGAAATGGAATGGATTGATAACCCCGGGAAGATCAGCAAAGCCGTAAACGCGATTGAATCGGTAAGAAATGCGATAGGGTATGAAAAAGGGCTGGGAATCGATTTCCACGGCCGCGTGCACAAAGGGCTTGCAAAACAGTTTATGCGTGAACTGGATCACCTCAAACCGATGTTCATTGAAGAACCCGTTCTGTCAGAAAACCTGGAAGCGTTTTCTGTATTGGCAAGCTACACTTCTGCACCCATTGCAACCGGAGAACGATTGTTTAGCCGCTGGGACTTCAAACGACTTTTTGAGCAGGGCGCTGTTGATATCATACAACCTGACCTCAGTCATGCCGGTGGTATTTCAGAAGTAAAAAAAATTGCGGCCATGGCAGAAGCGTATGATGTGGCACTCGCGCCGCATTGCCCTTTGGGACCCATCTCCTTCGCGGCGGCGCTTCAGATAGACTTCAATTGCATCAATGCCATTATACAGGAATCCAGTATTGGTATTCACTATAATGAAGGCGTTGATCTACTGGATTATCTCGTAAATCCGGAAGTGTTTTTTATAAAGGGAGGCTATATTGAAAGACCTGTTTTGCCGGGATTAGGAATTGAGGTGGATGAAAACAAAGTGAGGGATATGGCATTGAAGAGGCACGACTGGAAAAATCCGGTATGGCGCAATGCCGATGGCAGTGTTACGGAGTGGTAAGATAACAGGTGATAATGGCTGTTACAACAGATTATTATGAACACTACAAAATGGTGAAGCATTTCAAATCCGCATAGTGCAGCAAAATTGAGAGGGGCAGAGTCCACGAAAAATATAGAAAATATGTAGTCGGGAGACGTATAGCATACCACGCCAGTTTAAACCGCGGTCTGACTGCAGCACTCCCCTTGGCAACAGCCCGAACAATAACACTTAGTTAACTATTTTGTTTGCCGCCAACAGCAGAATTGAAATTTATATAATCGGTACCATAAGGTTTTCTTTGTGGACGGGAAAGGAGTTTATTGGCTTCATCATCATTCAAAAAATGTTCGTTCGCCGGATCCCAGAATAATCGCCGTCCCAATTTCATGGCGATATCACTTAACAGGCAAACCGATCCACTCCGGTGACCGATTTCTTCCGGAGAGATGGTCGGTTTTCTCGATTTTATACACTCCAGCCAGTTTCCATGCTGATCTTCCGCTTTATACAGATGGATCTCATTCTCTTTAATCACTGAACCGAGTATATCCGGGTTGCTGGCGTCCAAAATTTTGGCGTTTCGATTAATGGGTACCGGATCACTGGAAGTGACTTTATATGCACCTGGTCCGGCTGAAATCCATCCTTCTGTACCTTCATATTTTATGACCACCGGATAATTGGAATTGATGTAACAGGTGACTCCGTTTTCATACTCCGCTTTCACCATAAAATCACCGTGTACATCCCATAATCCGGATTTGGGGTATTCCGCAACAGCTTCAATCATGGTAGGACCGGTAAGTTCAGTATCCATACCCCATGCGGCTAAGTCAAGGTAATGCTGACCGGTTCCCGTGATCGCCCCTGCACCAAATTGATGTACCCGTAACCAGCCCGGCCGGCTATAGTCTTGTTGAGGATGAACGCCTATCTCCCTGTAGGGTATTTCAGGTGTTGACCCCAGCCACATATCGTAGTTGAGATTCCCGGGAACGGACGCCGCTGCGACATCCGGGCCGGAAGGATCGCCGGGAAAGCCGACCCGTACAGTATGTAATTTACCTATTCGTCCATTGCGTACCAGTTCGGCGGTAATCCTGAATTGCTGAGAAACACGATGTTGTGTACAAACCTGAAGCACCCTGCCTTTCTTCTTCACGATATCACTCAATAATCTACCTTCCTTAATGGTTAAGGAAAAAGGTTTCTGAAGCATGATATCCTTACCGGCCAGAGCGGCTTCAATAGCAGGCTGAACGTGCCAATGATCTGGCGTACTTATTACTATGGCATCAATATCTTTTCTTTGGATGATGTCCCGGTAATCTTCATAGGCTTTGACATCAACGTATTTTCTTGTACCGTTTTTTTGGGTGTATAATTCTTCAATCAGTTCTTTGCCGTCCCTAAGGCGCTTTTTGTCCAAATCGCAACAGGCAATTACCCGGGCACTGTCGAATTTGATAACAGCCGGGAGATCCAGACTCCGGGCAATGCGCCCACAGCCAATTTGGGCAATCTGGATTTTATCGCTTGGCGGGTTCTTTCCTATTACGTGTGAAGGAATAATAGTGGGCAAAGCGAGTGAGCCTGCCGTAACCGCAGTCGCCGTTCTTAAAAATGTTCTCCGTTTCATGATATAGTGATGCTTTAAATTTCATTGTGAAAGTTAACGGATTGCGTTTAATTCTTTAGCCTGAATGACAGAAATTATTGAGAGACATGATGTAAATCAGGCGTTATTCTCCGTTTAGATGTATTTTTGCGCAAATCATCATGGGAATGCTTAAACAATTGAGTGCGGCTTTTCTGCTACTGGCCTTTATGGTACAGGTGTTGAGCAGCCCTTTTATTGTTTTTGACTACTATGTGAATACGGATGCCTATGCCGTTAATTGTGAAAACAAGGCGAGACCAGAATTGCAGTGTAATGGCAAGTGCCAGATGGCTAAGGAATTGAAGAAACAGGAAGAAAAAGACCATCAGATTCCCGGTAATGATGGCACAGTAAAGACGATGAACTCTCTTTTCACGAAGTCTGGTTTTGCTTCGGTTCCGGATATTATATTATCAGATATTCAACAGGAATTCCCTGTTATCCATAACTGCTATACCAGAGATATTTCTCTCCCCGTATTTCACCCGCCTACGCTGTAATGCAGCGAAATAAGTGATAAGGTACTTTGAAAAGTACAGGAGTGAGCCACTGAATCGTATTTGTTTTGCTAAATACGATACTGTTCTTTTGGTTTTGCTCTCTTATTATCGCAGCTGCATTCACTATTGTTAACAGCATGTCTTGATTCCTGAAGAGACTCCGAATTTTCATTTAAAAAAGTAATAGAATGAATAGAATTATTTTATCTCTCCTATTGATTGCCATAATTATTTCCTCATGTAAAAAAGAGAGTGTTCAACATATCAATATCATCGATAAACAAAAAATTGCCGAAATCACGAAAGACGGCTTGACTGCCACGCTATGGTCAGACAATACCTCGCTGCAAACCGGATATACCAAAATATATATATCATTAAAGGATATACAGAGTAAAGAAATCAAGAATGCATCGGTAACTTATTTACCTGTAATGGATATGGTATCTATGGGAAAAAAGCATAGCAGTCCTAAAGAAAATCCCCGGTATAATGATGAGATCAACCTGTATGAAGGAGCGGTTGTTTTTACCATGCCTTCTTCAGCTACGGATGGTTGGCAGTTAGATGTAAGCGTTAATGGTAAACCTATCAGTTTCCCGCTAACTATAGCAACTTCTTCCAAAAAAAGTACAGGATCTTATCTGGGAACTGATGGAGAAAAATATGTGGTATCCCTTATACCTCCGGCGAAGTGGCAAGTGGGCTTGAACGATCTGGAGATATTTATTAGCAAACAACTAAGTATGATGGAATTTACGGCAGAGGATGGATTTACTATAGAGTTTGAACCGGAGATGCCTTCTATGGATCACGGTTCACCTAATAATACAAACCCGATATCCATCGGTAACGGCCATTATAAAGGCAAGGTGAATTACACCATGACCGGCGACTGGCGTTTGCATTTTAAATTAAAGAAGAATAATGAGGTCATTGTAGATGATGCCTATGTGGACGTATTGTTTTAAAGAAGGTCAGTGCCTGATTCTAAATTTAAAATACTGATGTTATGCGGATGAAGTTAATCATTGGGGCTGCGGTTTTGCTGTTTAATTTGATTGGTTTGAAGAGCCGGGGACAAGAAGATTCTCTGTCAAAAAAAAGTATCACCCTGCACGAGGTAGTTGTACAATCAGATACCAGATTACGAAACACTAAAGAAAAAAGACAAGGCGCCGATCTGCAGATATCTACTGACCAGTTATTGGAGAGTATAGCAGGAGTGAATATGATCAGAAGAGGAGGCTATGCGTGGGAGCCTACCGTTCGCGGACTGAACGCTGGTCAGATTAATGTTACGATATCCGGTATGGCGATTTTTGGAGCATGCACAGACCGTATGGATCCTGCCAGCTCTTATATAGAACCTAACAACCTGCAAAGTATAGCCGTGAGCTATGGCGCAAATAACCAGACTTATGGAAGTACTATTGGCGGGGGATTCAATTTTAAACTGAAGCAGCCCAGATTGGATAACGAGCAAAAAATAACAGGCTTGGCCGGAGTGGGTTATGAAACCAATGCTCACTCGTTTCAGACGCTTGCTGCCCTGGAATATAGCGATAAGCGATTCGCTGTCCGGGGCAATGGTATTTTTCGTCGGGCAGGTAATTATACTGCGGGAGGAGGAAAGGAGGTTTCATTTTCTCAGTACTCGAAATGGAACGGAGGCATTGGGGCTGTATATCAGTTGGCGCCGAGACATCATCTTTATGCAGATTATATTCAGGATGAAGGATGGGATATAGGCTACCCGGCATTACTTATGGATGTGGCTTTTGCCAAAGCAAAAATAGGGTCACTCACTTATCAGTATAAACCTGATAACGACCGCTTGCATAGCTGGGAGACCAGGTGGTATTATAATATCATCAATCATGCAATGGATGATACCAAAAGGCCCAAAGACCAGGTACCCGTTCACATGGATATGCCCGGAACTTCACAGACTGTTGGTTTTTATTCAGAAGCGAAATGGGGCCTGGATAGTCGCAATCACCTTACAACACGGCTGAATGGATACAGCAACAGGTTGCATGCAGAAATGACCATGTATCCTGAAAATGCTGCACCGATGTTTATGCTGACTATTCCGGATGCCTGCCGGGATGTTATCGGGCTCGATGTCTCCAACAAAAGTGAAGTTTCGCCTAAGATTGAACTTATTATGGGAGTGAGAACCGAGTATTCCGGTTCTTCCATCTATAGCGCAGAAGGTAAACAATTGTTGTCGGGAATACATCAGGGGAGTCTGAACCGCAGCCATTTGTTATTGAATGCTTATGTAAACGGACAATATAGGTTCAGTGACAGATGGATGGTTTATACGAACATCGCCAAAGGTATGCGCAGCGCTACTTTGCAGGAGTTATATGGGTTCTATTTATTTAACCGGATGGACGGATATGATTATATCGGCAATCCGGAACTGAAAAATGAATCTTCCTGGAATCTGGGGACAGGAGCAAGATTCCAAAAGAAGGTGATTACAATGGAGGGACAGGTATTTGCTTATCTGTTCAATAATTATATTGCGGGACATCCATTAGCGGATTATAGCGTAATGACAACTGGTGCGTATGGAGTGAAGCAGTACAGCAATATTTCGTCGGCAGTTTTATACGGAGCTGAGGCTACAGTGTTGGTCAAGCCACTCTCGTTCTTACAGGTTAAAAGTACCAATACTTACAATCGCGGACAAGATGTGAAACGCCGTCCACTGCCACTGATTGCTCCGTTCAGATCGGAGAGTACGATAAGCGTTATAGTGAAAGGATATCGTTTTGATGCAACGCCGGTTTATTCTGCAGCTCAGAATCGCGTAAGTTATGAAGGTTACGGAGAGTTACCCAGTAAAGCTTTCTTTATTATGAATACGGGAATAGGAAAGACCGTTAAAATTAAACCGGTTGACCTTGATCTTAATCTGCGCGTTCTGAATATTTTTGATAGTTATTATTATGAACATCTTGATATTTTAAAAATTCCGCGGCCGGGCAGGAATATAGAGATCCACGCAACTATACGATTTTAGGAATAAAAAATTGACGGGGAGCGAGAAGATGAGATATTGAAATATATTATCTTGTAAGTTAGATAAGTTTGCAGGAAAATTAGCTGACTTGTGCATGCATAAATTAATATACCGATGAATTTTGATGAATTACTTTATTTCTCCCTTTTTGTAGCCGGTGGTTTTGTCATTGGTTTTTTTGTCAGAAAGGTGATTTCCCCGATTTTTAGGAAAGCCGCGTCCCGTACGAAATGGACGGCCGATGACCTGATCTTCGAGAATACCGGCAAGTGGGTAATTCCCTGGTTTCTGGCGTTGGGTGTTTACTGGGGCTGGGAACATGTGAAGATGGATGCTAAATACCATCATTGGTTACAAAATGGACTGTTGATTTTTTACGTCTTTTCGTTTACCGCTATTATCGCTAATGTTCTCTCGGGAATGACCAGGGTCCGCAATGCCCATGGAGATAATATAAACAGCTCTTCTTCTATTGTTGGTAATATTATTAAGGTCATTATCTATTGCGTAGGGGTTTTAGTCATACTCCAGTCCCTGGGGATTTCCATTACGCCGGTTCTTACGGCTTTAGGTGTTGGTGGTCTGGCCGTAGCCCTGGCGTTGCAGGATACTTTATCAAACCTGTTTGCCGGTATTCAGATTATTTCAACACGAAAAATCAATCCGGGTGATTTTATAAAACTGGATTCAGGACAGGAAGGTTTTGTGGACGATATCAGCTGGAGATATACTACTTTGAAATCAGCCGATAACAATTCCATTATCATCCCCAACTCTAAGGTGGCCAGCGCTATCCTGTCAAATTATTTTCATCCTGAAAAGGAGGTGGTGTTTAATATTGCCGTAGGAGTAGATTATAACAGCAATCTGGAAGAAGTAGAAAAAATAACAATAGAGGTACTCAAAGAAATGCAGGAACTGTACCCGGAGTGCGATAAGGATTTTCAACCTTTTGTCCGTTTTCAACAGTTCGGAGACAGCAGCGTTGATCTCAAGATGTTTCTCAGATCGAAGACTTTTGGAGGGCAGTTTTTGCTTAAACATGAGTTGATGAAAAGGGTGAAGAAAAAATATGATGAAGTTGGTATTCAAATCCCATTCCCTGTCAGGAATGTAATTATAAATAAACCGGAGTAGAACCGGATATGGAGCTAATAAGTTTTGAAAATAAAAGTTGTATTTGTGAAACTTTTTATTGTCATCCATAACTGTCTATCGGTTATCGTGGATAAGAGATTGTTTTTACCTGTATTGATTGAATGAGGAAATGGAAAAGACGGGCATTAAGCCTGTCCATCTATAGAGTTTTTATATTTTTCAGAAAAAAATGGCAATTTCCAAATGACTGATTATTATGTTAAGTTGAGTTTTGTCAGAATGTTTGTCGGTTTTTGATTAAATATTATAAAAATATGAGACTCCTTTCATTTTTTTCAATGGTTGCTTGGGTTCTGGTTTCTTGCAATCCGGGCTCCGGGAGTACCGATAATGTCTATTACAGAATAGAAGCGAAACATAGCGGGAAATCGCTGACATTGAGTTTCAATCGTCCACTCCAAACAATCGGAGATACTACCAACGCAGGATATACCTGGCAAATCAAAAACCTGACCGATTCCGTCGTACAGATTATCTCGGTTGTAACCGGCGAAGCCATTGAATTGCCGGCAACCGGCGATCACGTATTTCCATATGTAACACAGTCGGACAGCTCAGAATTGAGACAGCAATTCATACTTTCTCCTCTCAACGATGAATCTGTTTATTTAGAACCTGTTTCTAAACCAGGATATTGTTTAGATATTTCTGAATCGGACACAGCTGATTTTGCAGTGATTTTAACCTGGTCAAAAGAAGGGAACCCAAATCAAAGATGGGTAGTACATAGAACAGGAGAATATTATATAATCATGAGTGCTTTAAACAATAAGTTCTTATCGGTTACACCTGCTCTAAACGTGGCAGGAGCTAATATTAGCCAATGGGCTTTTTCAGGCAGGGAGGAACAAATATGGATCCTAAATAAAAATGATGATGGAAGCTATTTAATCCAAAACAAATTTTCCGAAATGTATCTTCAGGAATCTGATGGAAAAGAATCATTGAAAGATAATGTACATCAATCACCCGATAAAACTTCAAAAAAGTCTTTATGGCGTCTTGATGAGACAGGAGAGGGGTGGATTAAGTTTCGTAATGTGGATTCCGGTTTTTGTATGGATGTACGTGATGCTGCATCGTATGATGGAGCTAATGTTATGACCTATGATTGTAATGATGGAGGAGATAATCAATATTGGAAGCTTATTCCGGTAACAGAATAAAATTATACATTGAATAACTGAACGAGAGCAACCTTATGATGAAAAGACAATTTTTTATTGCATTAATTATTGCTTATCCGCTCATTTCTCTTTGCCAAACAGGTGTACAATTATCACCACTCATCAATGGGCCACTAAGACATTCAGAGAAAAATCCTAATTATTTCACAGACAATTCAGGTGAGGCTATTTTGTTAACAGGATCACATACCTGGGAAAATTTTCAGGATATGTATTCAGAGGAGAATCTCCCCAAGTTGGATTGGAAGGCTTACCTGGATATGATGGAAACGAAGCATCATAATTACATCCGGTTATGGGTGTGGGAACATTCCTCCGGCACAGCCTGGAGCGTTATGCCTGTTACCATAGAACCGTTGCCATATCTGCGAAGCGGTATAGGTAAAGCCAATGATGGCAAATCTAAATTTGACCTTAATAAATGGAATGAAGATTATTTTAAGCGACTCAGAGAAAGGGTAATTGACGCCGGTAAGAGAGGTATTTATGTTTCAATTATGTTGTTTCAGGGCTGGAGCGTGAACAAGTTGGGAATTAAAGGAACGGATCCTTTTGATTCGCATCCCTATAACAAAAAAAATAATGTGAATGGGGTAGACGTAAAAGAAAAAGGCACAGACAAGGAGGGAACGGCTACTTTGCATAGTATGGATAATAAAGAGGTATTGGCAAGACAGGAAGCTTATGTAAAAAAGGTGATTGAAACGGTAAATGATTTGGATAATGTATTGTACGAAATTATCAATGAAGGCGGGACGACAGAATGGTGCTACCACATGATCACCTATATCAAAGGAGTGGAAAAGAATATGCCCAAACAACATGTAGTGGGATTGGGCAATAGAATAGCTCCTCCCATGCACAACCAGATTTTATGGGATAGTCCGGCCGATTATGTTTCCCCCTGCTGGCAGCCTATGGTCTGGGCTGTACCGGGTTCTTCTTTTGTTGATGACTATGGTAATGATCCGCCTACCCCAAAAGCCAATAAGGTTTGCATCATTGACACTGATCATCTATGGGGCTACGGCGGCCATTATGTATGGGCATGGAAAAGCTTTATGCGTGGATTGAATCCCATCTTTATGGATTCGTGGAAACCACTAACCGGTGAGCTAACAAACGAAGAAATGGATTGGGCATTTGTAACCGGCAGGATTTCTAAAGTTGACAAAGACTTTCCCGACTATGAGCCGTTAAGGGATAATATGGGATATATAAACAATTGGGCAAAGCGTGTTGATCTGAAAAATATGAAGCCCCGGAATGACCTGAGTACTACAAGATTCTGCCTGGCTTATCCCGGGGAAGAGTACCTGGTGTATTTTCCCCATTTCACTAATGTAGCTACTGTGGATTTATCCGCTGTCGCTGGAGAAATGAGTATGGAGTGGTTTATCCCATCTTTAAACAGAACCATCAAAGCACCGAAAGCCATACAGGGTGGATATTTTGTGAGGATAGAATCACCAACTTCCATGGATGCCGTATTGTACCTTAAAAGGAAATCGTAGGATTTTTCGGATATTCAGGCTTTGATTTAGGTTAATTCTCATCTTATGGACCTTGAGGATGTTTTCGTTCTAACGGTATAATGAACGAAAAAATAGATATAACACAAAGCCTGCCAGTACTCCTGCGAAATGCAGTAATCGGCTTTATGGTAATTACGATCTTTGCTTGTACCACCGGCAACAAGCAAACGGAAAAGGTTCAGCAATGGACGAGTCACGTAATTGTGATTACTGCAGATAAGGATTATCCGAATCCTTATACTGATCAGGATGTTTGGGCGTGGTTTGTAAATGAAAACGGAGATAGTTTGGTAAGGCCTGCATTTGGGGTTCGAGAAAAAGCATGTAAGATTCGTTTTGCGCGTCCGCATAAGGGACAGAAATGGATGTGGAAAAGTTATTCATCTGTTGAGGATGAGGAGTTGCAAAATTCCGGAGAGTTATTTTCTGTTGCATATGAAGGTGATAATAAATTAATAGAACACGGGTTATTGCACATGTCACCCCGCGAGAGAAATATTGTATATGCCACCGGCACATCTATGTTATTCGTTGGAGATACTCACTGGCCTTTGCCTTATCGGGCTCCTACAGAACAGGCTGGCATTTATGCGGCTGACAGACAGAAAAAGGATAAAACACGGCGCTGTTGATAGCCGTTTAACCGGATAGGGATGCTGAAGGACCGGACGCAAGAAATAGGGTTGAAGGTTTTGCCAGAGGATTTTACGATATTCGGGAAGGCCATATAAATCAACTGAACCCCGTTTATTTCAACACGTTGCACTCTCTGACGCTTATTTTACAAGAGCATGAAATATTGCCTGTTTTTGCACCACTTGCCCATCGGTGGATCAATATCCGGAGAAATGCTGGGAAAATGAGATGCCTATCAGCAACCTACCGGTTTACATTATAATCCGGTCGATGATTATTTGACTACCTGGGCAAAAAATGACAGTAGTCTGGCACAGTATTGTCTGCATTTTAATAAAAAACATCAGGATGCAGACTGGCTCGATTTTCAGGGTATGGAGAATCGGTGGGATTTGACAGGGAATAGCCATCCGCTATTGGTTAAAGAAGAAGTATTCTATATTTCTTATATGGATCGCGGCGGAAAAATTTCTATAAAAAACATTCCTGAGAACCTGCCTCATTACTGGTTTGATCCGGTATAGGGAATATATCTTAACGAGTCTGGCAACAGAACAGGGAAAACATTCTTCGCCTCCAATGACATTCAACCCTGGGTTTTTGTAGCCGGGGAAAGGAGCCAAGGTCCGGTTTTGAGAGATATGTTTTCTTTACAAATTCATTCTACAGCCGGCGGAAATGTCTTAGTGTGTAAAGGAACCGGGTTTGAAGTATCCGGACGGCAAACTTTCTTTCAGTCTGAGCAGCATTGGTTCAGATCAATACGGATAAGGATGAGCTAATCTCTTACCAGAACAAAGTGTATAATGCTATCAACACTCCCGTTATCAGAATGGCGCCGACTGTAAAAGCCGGTGCAGTTTTGAACATGGATTTGTCGATGTCCAACCCGTTGGTCTTTACTCCTTTCCGGTTTTCGTATATACTGATAATATACATTCCTGTTACGGCGATCGTGAAAACGAAGAACATCCGGTCAATAAAAGCAATTTCATATATGCTGCTGCCGTCAGGCTGCAATACGGCTTTTGAAAAACCCGTTGAACTCAAGAATTCAAGATTAATGAAGTTGGGCAATATTTTAAATACGATGGATAATATAAAACCACCTATTGTAGCGAATAAAGCGGCATTGGAAGTCGTTTTCTTCCAGAAAAAGCCCAGGATAAACATGGCGAAGATGCCCGGGGACACAAAGCCGGTATATTCCTGAATATATTCAAATCCACCTTTCTTGTCAATGCCCAGAAAGGGAGCAATGATAACGGCTAATAGCATAGACACGATAACAACAATACGTCCAATTATTACGAGACGCTTTTCACTCGATTCGGGCCGGATTTTCTTTTTATAGATATCCAGTGTGTATATCGTTGATATGCTATTGGCTTTACCGGCTAAGGAGGCAACCACGGCTGCTGTTAAAGCAGCGAATGCCAGCCCTTTTAACCCTGAAGGTAATAAATTCAATAGTACGGGGTAGGCTTTGTCTGGCTGCAATTCGCCATTTACCAGCATCTCCTGCTGAAAATATCCGTTTTGATAAAGCACAAAAGCAGCGATTCCAGGCAATACCACAATGACGGGCATCAGTAATTTTAAAAAGGCTGCGAAAAGGATTCCGTTTCGTGCGGTCTTCAAATCCGATCCAAGCGCACGCTGCGTAATATACTGGTTACATCCCCAATAGTTAAGGTTCACTATCCACATACCGCCAATTAAGACCGATAGTCCCGGAAGACTCAGATAATTAGGATTGTCTTTTTTGAATATCATATGGAAGTGATCATTGGCGTTCTCGGTCAATAATTTAAAACCCGAGAATACGCCTCCTTTGGCGCCAAAATGATCTGCTACAAGATCGAGAGCCAGATACGTTGTCACCAGCCCTCCCAGTATTAAAAAGAAAACCTGAATGACGTCTGTATATCCGATAACCTTCATTCCACCCAGCGTGATGATGATCGCAAATACAGCCAGAAACAGCATACAAAGCGTGAAATTGATACCGGAAATACTACTAATAGCTAATGCACCCAGGAAAAGAATGGAAGTCAGGTTGACTATCACATACAATAACAACCAGAACACCGCCATAATCATCGCCACCGTACTATTGTAGCGTTGATTAAGAAACTGAGGCATGGTGTATATCTTATTCTTGAGATAGACCGGGATAAAAAATATAGCCACGATAAGAAGCGTTGCTGCAGCCATCCACTCGTACGTGGAAATGGCCAGTCCCATCGTGAAGCCATCTCCACTCATTCCGATGAATTGCTCGGCTGAAATATTGGAGGCTATGAGTGAGGCTCCGATAGCCCACCAGGTAAGAGATCCTTCGGCCAGGAAGAAGTCTTTAGTATCCGTACTTTTCTTTTTCTTTCGTTGATAAATCCAGTATCCGTAAACAGCCACAATCAAAAAGTAGATAACAAAAACGAGGTAGTCTTTGGTGGAGAGTGTATTATTCATAATAATGTACAATCGTTCATTTAAATAAAGGAGTTCGTCTGAATCTTATAAAAGGAAATTTGATATTTCAAACGGGCTTTGAAATATTTTGGTGATAAAGTTTCGTGTTTTTACTGATAACAACAAATTCAATAAGCCTTTTTTTATCATCCTCAGGGGTAATTTTTGGCAGCAGGAGTATTTTACTATCGTATATGAACCGCTATCGCGTTATGTCAATTTAAGGTTATAACTTCATGCCCCGTAAAAAACAACGAACTATGATCAAGGAAAGAATAAAGAAATGGGGTGAATTCGAGGGAAAAGAAGTCTTCCAGTACACACTCAGCAATAAGAAAGGAGTTACGGTTAAGATATTGAACTATGGAGGCACCCTAACGGATATCATCACGCCCGACAGGGGAGGAGTGATGGGAAATGTAACCTTAGGCTTTGCCTCGCTGGAGGGTTATCTAAAAGGAAATCCTTTCTTTGGCAGCCTCGTAGGCAGGTATGCCAACCGGATAGCCAATGCTCAATTTACGCTGGATGGAAAAACCTATCATCTGGCTCCTAATAGCAATGGAAATTGCCTGCATGGCGGGATAAAGGGATTCGATAAAAAGGTGTGGGAGGCCGTTCTGGACCCGGATAAAGAGTTGCTTCAACTGACCTATAAAAGTCCAGACGGAGAAGAAGGTTTCCCGGGCAATCTGACTACCACGGTAAGATATTCTCTTTCCGAAGACAATGAGTTAAGGATAGACTACAAGGCCATCACGGATGCGGCTACGCCTGTTAATCTTACAAATCATGCCTATTTCAACTTATCTGCAGGGAAAGACCCGGATGTATTGGATCATGAGTTGATGCTCAAATCGGGTTATTACACGACTACGAATGATAAAATTATACCCACCGGAGATTTGGTGCCGGTACAGGGAACGCCGTTTGATTTTAATACTGCAAAAAAAATAGGGAAGGATATCGCCGGGACGGGGAGTGGCTATGATCATAATTTCGTTTTAGGAAATCCTTCCGGCGAGCTGCAGTTTTTCAGCAGTTTGTATCATGCTAAAAGCGGCAGGGTAATGGAGAGTTATACCACGCAGCCCGGTGTTCAGTTGTACACCGCCAATTTCCTGGATATGCCTACGGAATTTACCCCTGGGAATATCAAATACGGCAAGCATGCCGGAGTATGTCTTGAGACACAGCATTATCCTGACTCTCCCAACCAGCCGGCGTTTCCCGGTACCATTTTGCGGCCGGGTGAAAATTTTCACCACATTACGGTGTATAAATTTTCAGTTAAATAACGCGGCAGAACCCATGCTTAACGCTTTCAGTTCAGGGAATTTCAGCTAAATTTGCTCTTTTATTGACACCTGAATTCTAAGTAAAACCCATGATATTACCCATTGTTGCATATGGCGCACCGGTACTGCGTAAGGTTTGTGGAAACATTACGCCGGATTACCCTCATTTAGAAAAGCTGATCGCCGATATGTGGGAGACGATGTATTCCTCTAATGGAGTGGGACTCGCAGCCCCGCAGGTTAATCGCGATATCCGGCTTTTTGTTATAGATAGCTCACAGGTTTTTGATGGGATGGAGGAGGAGGAAGTGAAGCAATATCCTGATGCCCCGGGAATTAAGCAGGCATTTATCAATGCGCACATAACGAATTTAGAAGGGGATGAATGGGCGTATAATGAAGGCTGTTTGAGTATCCCTAAAATCAGGGAGGATATTTACCGGAATGAAAAAGTGACTATCTCCTTTGTGGATGAGCAGTTTCAGCCACATACAAAAACCTTCACCGGAATCACCGCCAGGATCATCCTGCACGAGTATGATCATATAGAAGGAAAATTGTTTATAGATTATCTGAAACCCTTCAAGCGCAGGTTGTTAAAAGGGAAGTTAGACGATATTTCGAAAGGGAAAATCAGTGTGGACTATAAAATGTCTTTTGCAAAATAAGGATCATTTATTCGGGAGATACTGGTGGTGGCTCATTCTGACACCGTTGCAGCTCTTTTCCCAGCAGCCCGATACGGTGGTAGTTGACAATAAAGTCATTACCCTGTCAGAAATTATCATCCGCAATAAGATGGACGTGCCTTCCTTCATTGAAAGGGTGAAAAATGATACCACTTTTTATAAAGCCTTCCGTAGCCTTCGTATTCTGCCGTTTACATCCCTGAATGATATCCGGATGTTTGATAAGAAGGGGAGAGTTAGAGCCACACTTTACAGCAAGACCCATCAATGGGCCGATAAAGGATGCCGCGTGACCAATATAGAAGAAGAGAAGGTGACGGGTGATATGTATGATAAGAAGGGCTATTATAATTATTATACGATGGAACTGTACGCCAGTCTCTTTTTTGCGAGAGATACGCTTTGTGGCGAAACCAATATAGTTGCGGGCTCGGAGCTGAATGTGAAAGGCAAATCGGGGATGGCCAAACATAAAGAGCAGTTGAAGATGCTTTTCTTCAATCCGGGCAGGGCTATTCCGGGATTACCCTTCATTGGAAATAGAACAGCTATTTTTGATGATGAAATGGCGCCTTTGTATGATTATCACCTCGATATGGAGGAGCGCTTCAATGATTTGTGTTATGTATTCCGCATTCAGGCTAAAGAAGGGTTGCGGGGTTCCGACAGAAGCAGGGTGGTAATAGATGAGATGACCACCTGGTTTAGTACCACTTCGCTGGAAGTGCTGGGCAGGAATTATTCCATGAGTTACAAGGCAGGGGTGTATGATTTTGACGTACAAATGGAAGTGGAGATGACGCATACCAACGGATTGCTGGTTCCCCGGTTGTTGCGTTATACCGGCAACTGGAATGTGATTTTCAAAAAAAGAGAAAACGGGGTATTTACGGCAACGCTTTTTGATTTTAATCCATAGTATCCATCTGTTTAACCCTTAAAAACTATCATGTGTTTGCAGTAACCATATTAGGCAGTAATTCAGCGCTTCCCATGCACAACCGGCATCCCACCTCGCAGTTGGTGCAATTCGGCGAATACCAGTTTTTAGTGGATTGCGGAGAGGGAACGCAGATGCAGATGAACCGGTTTAAAATAAAACGGAACAGGATACGGCATATTTTCATTTCTCATTTGCATGGCGACCATTACTTTGGATTACCGGGCCTGCTTGCCGGTTACGGACTTAACGGGCGAACTGAAGACCTATGGGTGTATTCTCCTCCCATGTTGAAGGAAATTATAGAAATACAATTTGGGCCTTCCGATACGGTATTACCCTATCCTCTGCACTTTGTATCCATAGAAAAAGGAGGCATCCTGTTAGATGAGCCATCCATCCGGGTGAAGTGCTTCCGCGTTTCTCACAGCGTGCCCTGCTGGGGATTTTTGTTTGAGGAAAAAGAAAAGCAGCCGAAGCTGAACATGGAGAAGCTCGCACAATATCAGATACCCGCTACCGACTTCCGGCGACTTAAAGCAGGAGAAGATTTTATAACTCCCGAAGGCAAAATTATTCCCAACGGAGAACTCACCCTTCCGCCGGATGCTCCGCGAAGCTATGCTTTTTGCGCTGATACACTGTATGATGAAACCATAGCCTCTCATTGTCGTGATGTGTCTTTGCTATATCATGAAGCCACTTATCTGAAATCTAATTACGAGAAGGCGAAGAGGCACATGCATTCTACAACGCAGGAAGCGGCCACCATCGCAAAAAAGGCAAATGCGGGAAGACTGATTATCGGTCATTTCAGCAGCCGATATGAAACGCTGGACGCGATGGTTGAAGAAGCCAGAGAAATTTTTCCAAATACGGATCTGGCGCTGGAAGGCGTAACTTACCTGGTTTAGATCTTCGGCTGGTTAGTGTAGGCACAGGGCATGCCTTGTGCCTACACTAACCACGCTATTCTTCGTCCTCGTACTCTGCATCCTCCGTATCCTGTAATACCTTACCGGTTTTGTCTCTCTTTAATTTAACCTCCGGGTGATCACTGGTGCCTGAAACCGTAAAGGGAATGCCGATAATGCCCAGTGGCGGTAATCCAACCCTTCCTTTCAGATTGAGTAAGCCATCCATACTTACCTGACCTTCAAAACGGGGGCGCAGACCCGCAATACGAAGCTTAACCCGCTCAATCGTGATGATATTGTTATTGATGGTTGATTTTATATGAATACCGCCTTTCACGTCTGCGTCTTTCAGTTCTTCATGTTCCGTCTCCCTACTCACGGTATTCATCAGTTTGAAGCCCATCAACTTTATATTTTTTAAAGACAGCACACCGCCCCCTTTCAATGAAGGATATACCGGGATCATATTTTCATCAAGTCTGCCGCTTAACCTATAGTCAAGCCCCGTCATGCCCTGTACGCCTGAAGCGGACGAAGCCATCGCACGAAACATAGGAATGTCCTTATACGCCTTTGCAATGGAAAATGAATCTGCTTTTATCGTAAAGTCAAAAAAAGCCCTGCGGGGTGTTTCTCCGTAATAAGAAGCATTCATTTTGAATGGCGCATCTATCAGGTGGAAAGCAACATCCTTTAATGCAATCTTTCCGCTGTCAACAGTAAGCTGTCCCTTAAAATCATTGATGATTAGGCTATCGTAGCTTACTTTTTTTGCATACGCATCGAGGCTTACGGAAAGATTATCCGGGATCATTACTACGCCCTGTCCGGAGGCGGTATCAGCTATTTTTTGTGGGGTATCTTTTCCTGCAAAAGCAGTAAACTCTTTTACATCTACGTAATCCGCTTTTAGTGTGAATTTTCCGTGTAACTTTTCATCTTTGCCAACAACATAATTGATGACATTATTGAGAAAGCCGTTCATGGAAAAGGAGGAAGACCCATAACTTCCGTTAAACTCCTTAAACCACATTTTATCCTGCTTAAAATTAAATTGTCCTGAATGAACGATAAAGGGTTGGGGAAAAGATTCGGTATGCAGTTTTACCTCCTGCAAATCCAATTGTCCCGCATTTACAAGCAACCGATACCTTCCGGCCGCTGCATCACTTTGCCTGCCTTTTAAACGAAGATCCGTCTTAATTAATCCCGTAATATCATAACCCTCTACAGCAAACACCTTATATATCCTGCCGAGATCAATGACGCCGTCTGATACAATATCATATTGCATATCATCAGGGTTATTAATAGTTGCTTTTATCATAAAGGGCTGTCCTTCAAACTCAAAACTAACGGGCTGAATATGCATACCGGTACCCGCCAGCGTCCCGTCTGTGTTAATAATATCGGTAATGATATTGATCTTTTGTACAGGGTTTGGATAGTACACCGTTTTGATCTCTCCATTCTGAACCTGCAGCTTTGCTTCGGTAACAGGAAAGATCTTTTTAGCGGGGTTATATATACCGTTGACTTTTACCGCCAACTATATATCACCGGCTGCATCAAATTTGTCACCGGGAATAAATTTTTTCAGGTCTTTCAGGTTTAGATTGCCGGTTATATCTGTTTCTACTTTTGGCTCTTCCGGGTTTACCACTTTTGCATATCCTTTAATCATGTTATTGAGGGCAACCGCATTAAGGTGCTCTATTTCTATAGTAGTGTGCTTGTAATTACTGTCGGAGCAGGCGCTTTTGATAGTAAAATTGATATCATGCAACGCTTCCGGCAACGATACAAATTTCAGGTAGCCGTTTTTCATGGTTGATTGCAGTTGAAATGCGGGTATGCCGGTAACAATGATGTCTTTTCTCCATTTCGCAGGATTTTGCGCCTTTGTATATTTGCCTTCCGCTTTAAAATCCAGGGTACAGTTCCCTCCCAGGTCTATATTACTCAGTCCGACAGCCTTATCCCATTTATCAAGATCAAGATTGGCTTTAACAACAGAGTTTATATAGGGCTGCTCCAGCCCGATGGTATGAGAGATAACGCTGCAATATCCTTTATCAACAGTAAAATACAGCGAGTCAATCCGGATATCCAGACTGTCGGTGTTCAGAGAAGGCAGCGTAGCGTCCAGGTTTAAAAACATATTCTCCACCGGAGACGGAGCTCCTTTGTAAGCAATGTATCCTTTCCGTACTTTCAAACCAAGCTGCAGATCGGGCATAGTATTGGTTTCTACGATATATTTCCCTTTAAGCCGCATATTAAAAGCTGCGTCTCCTCTTACTTTCGTATCATCAAGCCAGCCGGTAAGGTCGGGCGGGATTGCCGTAATCATATTTTCAAGGGTTGCTTTGCGGGCATCGAGTTGCAAGTCCATATTATACCCGTTCTGGAGAAAATCAAATGTTCCGCTGAACTGCACAGGAAGCTTATTGATACGGATACGGTTCTTTTCAAATACCAGGGCCAGCGATTTCGTATTTACCTTAGTAACCAGCCTGGCGCGCAACTGCTTTTGATTGATATAAGATTTCCCTGCATGCGCAAAGCTGAAAGCGTCTATGGACAGACGCGTAGACAGATCAAACACTGCTTCCGACAGGTCGCCACTGCCTTTATAATTTAGGTTTTCCGCACTTATGGCTAACGGCACGGAGAGATCACTATAACGAAGATTGCTGCTTTCTATGACGATACTTTCAAGGCGAAGTCCTGCTCCCGAACTTGAAGTGTCAGTAGCAGCGGTCGTAGAACGATAAATATTATAGTTGGCATTGCCATGCGCATCAACTTGTACATTAATATTTGCCCCGGTAAGAAATATCTGGTTGATCCTGACGGATGCTGAAAAAAGAGATGAAAGATCAATCCCGAAAGATAATTGTTGGGCTGCCACCAGCGTATCTTTTTCAAACGGCGCTGAACCGGTAAGGCTGATATCCTGCAGGGTAAGTGTAAGCGAAGGAAAATGATTAAAAAATGAGAGCCTTGCATTTGAGAATTCCAGCTTGCTGGTAATCGCGCCGTTTACCCACTGCTTCACTTTAGAAGCAATCGTGTCGGGAAAAAGATAAGGCAGGATGAAAAGTAAAGCCAGAACAGCAGCTACGGATATCCCTGAAACCTTCAGGATTTTGAGCAAAATACTTTTCTTTGGTTTTTGCATGATAAAAAGATACGGCAGCAAAATTACCGTTTAATTAAATCCGGCATACAAGCGCGGCAGGAAACATTTTTGACCGGTGGCAGGTTCCGGATTTCAGGCATGCGAAGGGGTTATTGTTGACGCTTCCCTCCACCGGCACATGTGTTCCCGATCATGGGGCCACTTGTGACAATCCATGTTACCCTGATTGTACCACGAGATTTATGCAAAAGAGGTTAATTATATTCGTATAAATAAT
>JACFNM010000513.1 GCA_019454915.1 Chitinophagaceae bacterium | reverse complement strand
GGCCACTAACTAATGCGTTCTTGCTCACAATATTGATGATATCTCCACCCATATCCTGTTTCCGCATAATATTTACCGCCTGCTGCGTTACCAGAAACTGACCTTTCACCAACACGTCATAAAGCAGGTTCCAGTCTTTTTCCGTATGCTCTTCCAAAGGCTTGGAGATGGATAGTCCCGCGCAATTGACAATGATGTCCACTCCTCCGAAACTCAAAGCGGCAGTATCGAAAGCCCTTTTGATTCCTGCAACGTTGGTAACATCCAACAGCGTAGTCGTGAAACTATCTTTGCTGTAATGCTGGTTAAAATCCGTTTTCGCATTTTTCAGGCGCTCTTCATCATTGTCATTCACAACCACTACCGCTCCTTCGTCTGCAAACTTTTTGGCAATGGCTTTGCCGATTCCTCCCGCGCTTCCCGTAACCAGGGCTATGCGGCCGGATAAGGCCTTTGGCTTAGGCATTCTCTGGAGTTTGGCTTCTTCTAATAGCCAGTATTCGATGTTAAATGCTTCCTGACGCGGCAATGAAGTGTATTCGGAAATCGCTTCAGCGCCCTTCATTACATTAATGGCATTGATATAAAATTCGGAGGCAACGCGCGCGGTTTGTTTGTCTTTGGCAAATGTGAACATCCCCACACCGGGGTATAAAATAACGACCGGGTTAGAGTCGCGCATGGCAGGACTATTCGGATGTTTGCACTGCTCATAATAGTCGCTGTACATTTTACGGTAAGCCTCAAATTGCAGACTCAGCTTTTCTTTTATCCCTGCGACGTCTTCTAAGTTTTCATCGGGCGTAAGGTTAAGTACCAGCGGGCTGATTTTGGTTCTTAGAAAATGGTCCGGGCAACTGGTACCCATGGGCGCCAGTCTTTCCAGATGATTGGAATTGATGTATTCGAGCACCCGGTCATCGTCGGTAAAGTGTCCGATCATTTTAATATGGGAAGAGCAAAACCCTCTTAACACAGGAGCCAGGGCAGCAGCCTTTTTCAGTCTTTCTTCTTTTGGGAGAGATTGTATCTTGACTCCGCCGAAAACCGGTTTGGTTTTTGTTTTTTCTTCGAGATAAGCGGCACACTGTTCAATGACTTCTAAAGTATTGATATAGCTTTCGTAAGCAGTATCGCCCCAGGTAAATAAGCCGTGGGAACCAAGCATGATACCCCGGATTCCGGGATTCTCGTCCAAACATTGTTTCAGCTTCAGTCCCAGGTCAAAACCCGGCCTTTGCCAGCCTACCCAGCCGATGGTTCCTTTAAACAGTTCTTTGGTAATGCGTTCCCCGTCTTTTGCTGCCGCAATGGCTATGGCTGCATCCGGGTGGAGATGGTCTATATGTTTAAAAGGAAGAAAACCATGAAGCGGGGTATCAATAGAAGGCGCCTTGGAATCGAGGTCGAAAATACAATGATTAAAAAGCGCTACCATTTCATCTTCATGTTCAATACCACGGTATACGTTAGTGAGGCTTCTTAAACGATCAACATACAATGCCGCTAATCCGCTCTTTTTGAGCGTACCCAAATCTCCTCCGGAGCCCTTGATCCACATAACTTCTGTATCTTTTCCGGTCAACGGGTCTTTAGAAGTGACTTTGCAGGAAGTGTTACCCCCGCCATAATTGGTGAGCCGGAGGTCCGCTCCCAACAGGTTAGAGCGATAGAGCAGCAGCCCCACTTCATCACCCGCCAAAGCGGCGGCTTTTGCATCATCCCATAAATAACTGACGTGTTTGAAGTCTTTGGTTTTTATTGAAGGCATATTTATTTTATTTAAGTTTTTTAATGTATCTATTTTAATATATCTATTTTAATGAATTACCATAACCTACTAATAATACAGCCAGGATGATCGTAACGATTCCGGCAGTAATCATGGCCTTTGTTTTTCCGCTCACTCCCTTCCACTCTTTCAGGATGATGCCCCATAAGTTGGCGACAAGAATAATGAAGGCCATATGCAGTATCCATGAACTTGCTCCGTTACCCATTTTGCTTTCTCCCATACCGTAAAAGAAAAATTGAAGGAACCAGGTAGTACCGGCCAAAGCGGAGAAAAAGTAATTAGATAAAAGCGGTGTTTTTTTATTAATATAGTCGCCAAATGTCTTGTTACGCGCGTTTAATATCATGCACCAGATGAAATTGGTGGTGAGACCTCCCCACAGAATAACCACAAAGGTCACATTGTTCTGAAAAAGAAATTCTCCCTGACCCGGATGGCTGTTTTTCCATATCTCATTAGCCACCTGCGCCATAGGTTTGCCGGATTCAATACCAAAATTGAAACAGGCGCTCAGGATACCCGAAACGATGGACACCAGAAGACCCAGTCCGAAACGGTATTCTTCTTTCATTTGTTTATGCTGTTGTTCGGGATA
>JACFNM010000018.1 GCA_019454915.1 Chitinophagaceae bacterium | reverse complement strand
GAAGGAAAGAGTTGCATCACTTCATCGAGTACATTTTCCAGAAAGCTAAAGGTATTCTCTGTCGGACAAAATATATCGGGAAAAACACCCCAGGTTTGTTGTACAAACTTTCCTATTGTGTCTCCTGACCAGGCAATATTTTTCGGCGCCCTGGTTGATTCATTGGGGAAACAACTCAGCTCCGGATAAGCTGCAATAGCTGCAGACGCATGTCCCGGCATTTCAATCTCCGGAATAACCGTGATGTGCCGGTCTGCTGCATATTTGACTATTTCCTTAATTTGTTCCTGCGTATAATATCCGCCATAACGGATACCGTCATTACCTGTACCCGGATACCGGCCAATGGTGGTGCCATTGCGCCACGCACCCACCTTTGTCAGTTCGGGATATTTTTTGATTTCAATTCTCCAACCCTGATCATCGGTCAGGTGCCAGTGAAAAGTATTGAACTTCTGCATGGCGATATAGTCAATATACTTTTTTATAAACGCTATATCAAAAATATGGCGGCATACGTCCAGGTGCATTCCTCTGTATCCAAACGCCGGTTCATCAACGATGGTTACCTGAGGAATACTGATACTGAAATCATGGCGACTGCTTACTTTTTGAGGAGGTATCAACTGAAGAAAAGACTGAATCCCCATAAATAGTCCTCTGACATCAGTCGCCTGAATGGTAGCTGCTTTTGCATTCATATTCAGGATATACGCTTCCGGATTTCCGCTTCCCGTTTTTTTTGTTAGGATGATGTTTGATTTTCCCGCCGATTTACTTTTTACATCCAACCGGAATCCATAGAGTTGATTCAGGTAATAGTTCAGCATTTCAGCCTCATGTGCCAAGTCACCCGATGTAACAATGACGGTACCATTGGTTAATTTAAAAACCCCGGATTTCACCTGCATCTTGGATGGAGTCGGAATGATGGTAACCTGCTGTTGAGCTGACACAGAAGAAAGCAGGACAGCAATCACTAAGCTGAGAATAGACGTTTTCATAAAATTATCAACTGTTTTATCGTATAACAAATGTAGTTTTTTGTCCGCATTAATTCATTTCCCGTTCATTTTCCGCCTCCTTCGAGTTCAAGAAAGCAGATAGCCTTCGGCGGCAGCGTAATGTCTACACTGACTATATTACCGGTATAATGCTTCAAAAGCCTTTTCTCTTTTGAGGTAACCAGAAACAGGTTGCCGCCGGATGCCTGAGCGTACACGGAGATATCCCAATCAAATTTTACGCGAATCGAATCTTCGTGGATGCTTGCCAGGGCAATGCCCAAACCTCCGTCATCGGATTTCCAGGCTGAGCTGTACAAAAGAGGTACCTTTTTTTCAAATGATTTGACCTGTTGCCCCTGACCCGCATAGATTGATAATCTGGAAACAGGAATTATTTTTTCAGGGATATCCATAATAGGTGCTTTGATATACTCGCCATACAAGAGGTATTTCAGTGCCTGGTACCTTACCCGCACCAATTCAGCTAAATAATTTATCTCCTGTTTTCTTTCCGAAATAAGAAACTCATGATAGTTGGCAATGGTTGGCTGCATACCCCACACAAAAGCACGCGCCTGCTCCATAATAAATTGTTCATTAAATGCGGGATCCAGTAACTGCTCCGCATCCGCAGACGCAAATTCCTTTGGCCATAATTCATCGTAAGGAGGCTTCACTAAAGATGAGTAACTACCAAAGGTGATGGCATAAGGGTGATACACGGCCTGAAAAAGCGGAATGGTTTCCGAACGCGATACCCCGGCATATCTTTCCTTACTGGCCTGCAAGGTCAGCATGGCGTCCAGGTAAGGTAACCAATTTTCACCCGCTCCCTCACCCGCCAGTATTTTATCTTCAGAGAAATAATGCCCGGAGCGGATTCGACGGGTTAGATCTGCAAAATGATTAACCCAGTAGCTCCCTCCGCCCGGAGCATGATTATGCTGTGTACTATAACATTTAAAATGAAGACAGGCCTGATCCATATAAATTCCATCCACTCCACATTCGCCTATCGCCTTTTCCGCCAATGACCTGTACTTATTCTTCCAATAATCAGCGGCGATACACATCGGAGTCAGCGAATGCCGGGTAAATATATTATACACGTACTCCATGGTGTTTCCGGAAATATCTCTCACCGCCCATTGATGGGCGTTCTCCTTTCTGAAACTCTCCGTAGACGTGCCCCATTGATAAGCATTCATATACACAATAGCCCTTACGCCTTTCCTGTGAGATTGGATTAACGCATTTTTAAAAGAATAGCGTCCTTCGCGTGGAGGAAAATATTCCGGGAAGGCATCGTCATAAGGCCCATTATGCCACCAGTGCCAGAAGACATTTACGGGTAAATTCAGCTGTTGGCTTAACTGTCCGGCAGGCGTCAACACATTAGCCGATCTGCCCCGGTTCCAAACCCATAATGCTGTTCGGCGAACCCAGGAACTATCCTCCTTCTTCAATAGTTTACTGTTTCTCGTCCAGCTTTGGTTCACTGCCCAACGCTTATATATTTCAACAGCAGAAAGCCAATCACCCCTAAACAGCCCCATGATCCCTTCATAGGGAAGCGTATAAGATGTTAACGAGCCATCAAAAGCCGGGAAATGAACTAATTGATAGTTGAAATGATGAGCGCTGTCTTCTCTCAGGATAAATTGCTTGCTATTCCCCATAGTATCATTGGAAGCGAGATACAATCCGTAAGATTGTTGATTATACAAGGCAAGGAACTGCATGGACATAGCCCCCGGATACGACAATGCATAAGTCTTCGGACTCTCTCCTTCCCGGCTACGCGGACTTATTATCAATTCTCCCATCCAGGAGGGCAGCGCCAGTTCTTCATTACCCATATCCCGAAGGCCCTGTATATTAGGGAAAATAACCTCCTTTAATTTTTCATTATCCAAACCCGAAACAGCTATTTTCCAGGTTGAAAAAGCAGTCCCATTCGTTAATTTTACAGTAGCTGACACCTTCACTTCATCATTCAGCAACGAAGAAAAATGACTCCATTCCAGAAAAAGTGTATTGGTGTTTTCTATGTGATAATGGAATGTTTTTGCCTGCCTCGAATCAATAACCTGATCTATGCTATCCTTCACTACCTGTATCTTCCACGGAGAAAAAGACACCCCGTCAGCAAGTAATTCCTTCTGCTCTCTTAAGCCGGTAAAGGCCATAAGCGAACCATCTTCCGCATTAAACTTCAACCGGATTAAACCATTTTCAATGATGATACCCTTATCCAGTTGAGCGCCCGCAATGTGGGCGCCCGCAGGAGAAACATAAAACAGCATCACTAAAAGGAGTCCGGAAAATAATTTCATCATTGACTTCCTTTTCTGAATGATTAGCGAAATAAGCGCTTTCATATCAGAATTCCGCAATCAGCGAAAGCCACCTCGCTGCCGGCGCGCCCCAAAGTTCTTTGTAAGTAGCGGTATTAATCTGTGGCCAATAGGGAGTATCTTCATTAAATTTTGATTGCATACCTACCGGAATTCCCCCGACGGTCTCACCGGGCAGCGCGGTATATAATTGCGGATAATTACTCCCTTCTCCCCAAATAAGGGATTGACCAAACGGATTCTGGCCTACAATCCAGAACAACTGCTGCTCTGCAATATTCATCAACTCCTTATCCTTCAGAAATTTTCCGCAAAGCGCGGCTGCTTTTCCGGTGGAAAGATGAACGGCGGCATTCCCTTTAAAAGAGAACCAAACCGGGAAAACGCGCAGATAGTGCTCATTATCCAACTTCACTCCATTTTCAAGCTGCTCTTTAAAGTCTTTGTCTGCTCCTCTGAAAATACCCACCTGCACTTTATAAAAATTGATTGAATCTTTTATTTCATCCTTATGATATACACCGCTGGGTACCATTCCGTAGGGCGCTACATACTTCATGATTTTCTTCAGATAATCGCCGTATAAACGGATAGCCGCTTCCCATTTTTTATAATCCCGATGATTAGGCTGTGTTTCGCAAAGCGCCGTCAACGCCTGCATAAACACCTGGTCACGCGACTGATGAGTATAATGTACAATAGACTTCTTATTCAAATCCCGGTAGAAGAATCCGGCTATTTTATCCTTATCACCAAGGGGCTGAGTGCGCTGGCATTGCAACGTATACTGAATCGCTTTGGCCGCTTCCATGGCGTAATACTGGTCGCCCGTAAGTTGATACAGCAAACTGGCGGCAAAAGACAGATTAGCCGAATATTGACTGTTGGAAGCCATCGCGGCATGGTCACCACCGCCTCCGATGCTGCTAATGTCATTGAAACCAAGGCTATCAAAGCGGGATTTGGCAAAAGCAAAGTCTTCTATAGCCACCTTCTTTAGATAGCCCTTCAATACCTGATCTCTTCCCAGGTTCATCGCTGCATGGGCCTCCACTCCTGCAAACACAAAATTTTCAAATGCCCGGTTGTGTACATGCACCTGACGCCACCTTGAGGAGTCATCCACTGTACCAATAAAACCATCCGTCCAAATATTGGTGCCCCAGGTCTGCGCCCGGTACCCTTCACCCAGTCTGCCTTTTAAAATGCAATCCAAACCAAATTCAGCTTCTTCCTGCAATCTGAGGTAAAGCTGCATGTTGTTGTTCTCCTTTGCCTTATTTGCCGTTTCCAGCAAGGAGAAAACAATCTCAGCAGACTGCATCACCTGCTGCGACATATCGGCTGCATCATGCCATCCACCGTTGAATGGGAAGATTTTACCATTATAGATTGCATGCAGATCACTATGGCACGCACCATGTCTTCCCGGAATAGCATAACCGCATCGTTCGCAGAAGATAAAATTCAATACCCGCCAGGCGGAATTCTCCCAGACTTTCCGGTTAATATAAAAAGGCTGGGTAACAACATCGCCCACCCGAATCTTATATTGTCCTTCTTTTTTAAAATCACTGAAATCTATAGTTTCAAAATTCCCCAGTGAAGTCTTTTTAGGTGCTATTTTCCCTTCATAAACCACCCCGTTACTGACATTGTCAATCAATTGAAATTTTCCGTTATGATTTTTCACTCTTGTAATTGCTGTTTTCTCACTATTTATCCCATAACCTGAAGTGGAAAAGATAATTCTGTTTTCGGCAGGCATCCAGCCGCTAACCACTTCCGGATTCTCTACCGTTTGCAATGAAACCGCATCAATATCAAATTTCAATGAGTCTCCCATTGTACGCTCCCGTCCAAATACTTCTATACCGAACGACAGTTTGGTGACCTTGTCTCTGGCAAGTTCCGTAATCTCTACAAAGCATTCATTCCATTGATTGTTGATCAGGTTGATTTCATGAATACCTTCCCTGCCATAGGGATCGGGCACTTTGATTTTCCCGTCATTTTCCACGTAAAGATTCAGATAGATACTGCGCGCACCTTCGCAATGCGGATATATATATAAGTGAATCCGATTGTATTTCTCCCAGTTTTTGCCTCCCACATCATAACTCGCAAGCGAGGTGCCCATTCCAACCCCCCATCCTAAAAAAGTGGGGTTTTTCGCTTGCGAAACAAGTCGCAGACTGTTTTTTCCGTTAATGCTCCTGTCTGATGTCAGCCTTACTCCTCCAAAACCTTTATGACTCCATCCATTCATGCTCTCCATGTCGCAAAGCATTTCTGACAACAACACCTTTTTGGTTAAACCAAAAGATTCGAAAGATTTACTATAGTCGAGTGTTAACGGGCTGTGTACATAGCCGGTCTTCAAAATATCCTGTCGTAATTGGGGATCAATTTGCGCAGAAAGGAAAAACTGCAACAATACGGAACCTAAAGCGGTCATTAACGGTTTCTTCATCATAAAGCAGGTAGTTAAAAAATGAAAAATATAAGATTGCGTGAATTTATTAATTATTGTTCATATATTTATTCTGTTTTTTGATGATTGGCTATTTCAAGCTTTCGTGGTATAAAAACAGTTTATGAGCGGTACCTCACCATAGTGAGTTGTCATTTAATCGTCCTATCAAACACCAGGAATGTTGTAGCCATTTCAAAATTGATGTCAAAATCGAATCATCATTTAAATACCAAAACTTATCATTGCTTAATTATAACCGACTTTTATGTACATCCACCAATTAATCCGGCTCTCTGTCATAGCCGTAGTTATTGTATTCTCCTCTCCATCAGCTATTCAGGCGCAAAAAAAGACAAAGCCGGTCATCATCGGATACGTTGGAGGATATAACGGAAATATAGTAGAGTCGTCTTTAATTGACGCGCGCAAACTTTCCATCATAAACTATGCATTCGTTGACGTCAAAGATAGCCTCGCCTGGCTGCATAATGAGAAAACAGATACAGTAAATTTCAGGAAACTCAATGAATTAAAACAAATTAACCCCGAACTGAAGATTGTCATTTCTATAGGTGGATGGACATGGAGTAAAAACTTTTCAGATGCTGTATTAACCGAAACATCTACTGAAAAATTTTCGAGAAGTTCCGTAGACATCGTTGAAAAATATGACCTGGACGGAGTAGATATAGATTGGGAATATCCCGGCATGAAAGGTGACAACAACACATATCGCCCCGAAGACCGAAAAAATTACACCTACATGTTTCGAAAGATTCGTGAACACCTCGATGAACTCAGTTTGAAAACCAATAAAAAATATTTAGTTACCACGGCTATCGGTGGATCGCGGGAATTTTTGCAACATACCCAAATGGAGGAGGCGCAAAAATACCTGGACTATATCAATCTCATGACCTATGATTTTGACGGCACCTACGATAATATGTCTTCACATCATTCCAACCTTTACGCACCTGAGAATATGCCTTATATTTATTCGGCGGATATTGTAGTGGAAAATTTAAAGAGAGTGGGCGTTCATCCTTCCAAAATGGTATTGGGTGTGGGATTTTACGGGAAAGGAAAAATCGTTGCCAGTACTGAGAATAACGGGTTATATCAAATACCCGTGCGCCCGATGTTTGGGGGTGGTTACACCTATTTAAAGGACAGTCTGGAAAACAAAAAAGGGTTCGTTAAATACTGGGATGCCGAATCCAATGCTCCCTATTTATTCAATGCGGAAAAGAAAATATTCATTACCTATGATGATGAAAGATCGGTAAAGGACAAACTGAAATACATCAGGAAGAAGAAACTGGCCGGCGTCATGTTTTGGGAATACTTCAGCGATAAGAAATTATACCTGTTGAACGCGATGGCAGAAGAGTTCGGATATAAGTAGGCAGAGAAAGAGACGGCGGCGATTCAATCTTTTAACGCCTTTACTTCTCTCTGCATCGGTTATACCTCTTACCGACAGAATCTCCATCTGATGGTTGGGGTGCATTTCAAATTCCCTAATTTTAGCCCATGAATGAAGATGATGTAAAAAATATTCTGGGACTGCAATTGCCCACCGATCCGCGTTGGGTTGACCTGGTGAGTATCAGCATGGAAGAAATCCTGACGGACCATGCTTATTGTGAACAAAAAGCGGCGACCTCCTGTATTACGCTCATACAACGTTATCCCGAAAAAGAAGAACTGGTGAAAGAACTTTCTCCTATCGTAACGGAAGAATGGGGACATTTCCGGCTCGTATTGGCCGAATTACAGAAGCGGGGTCTTTCATTGGGTAAGCAGCGAAAAGATACCTATGTAAATAAACTGCTGGAGTTTCAGCAAAAAGGAGGAAATGCGGAAGGACGATTTTTAGACCAGTTATTGACGATGGCGCTTATTGAAGCGAGAAGTTGCGAACGGTTTAAATGGTTGAGTGAAGGATTAGATGACGCCTATCTGCGAAAATTTTACAGAAGGTTTATGGAAAGCGAAGCAGGTCATTATACATTATTTATTCGCCTTGCAGAAACTTATATTGATAAAGGCAAAGTGCGGAAGCGCTGGGCCGAATGGCTGAAATATGAAGCGGAAGTAATGAAAGAAATGGAACTCAGGGGCGACCGGGTTCATTAAAGGAACGCCGGTCGTATGTGACGATACCAACCAGAGGCCGACTCTATTGCAAACGTGAATCTCCAAACGTCTTTGGACATCCCGTCTCACGATGCTTTCACTACCATTAAGTTCTGGCAGACGAAAAAGCTCAGGATTGTTTTGTTTGACTTATTGATCACAACCGCCATTGACTTGTCAAAATCCTGTATTTCTTTGATTTCAATCAAAGCGCCCAATGCCAGTCCCAAACCATCTAAGAACTGCAGAAAAGATGTATCATGATTGTTTACGCCCGTTAACTTATACAGGGTACCTGCTTTCCCTTCTGAAAGGGGGAATGACTGGAATACCGGAAGTTTTCCATTAATATCCGGAATGGGTTCGCCATGCGGATCAAACTTAGGATAACCCAGCATCTCATTAATGCGATCAAAAAAACGATCGGACTGGATATGTTCTATCTGTTCCGCTATATCATGCACTTCCTCCCAGCCGAGGTTCATCACCTGAGATAAGAAAAGTTCTGTTAACCGATGTTTTCGTAAAATATGGAGCGCCTGCTTTTTTCCTTTTTCCGTCAATTCAATCGCCTTATATTTTTCATACCGGATGAGCTTTTTTTCGGCGAGCTTTTTTATCATGCTGTTGACCGTCGGCATCTTAATATGCAGGCTTTCAGCTATATTTTTTACCGAAATCTCCTGATTTTCCTGAGCAAGTCTGTACAGGGTTTTCAGGTAATTTTCTTCCGTACGTGAAACCATCCGGTAAAGATAGAAGATTTGAATATTCTTCCCCGCATTAATAGCTCCTATAGTTCCTTTTTACGAATTGATTTGCCCGTTCAAAATTAGTAATACGCATATTTTCTCCATCCCATAAGAGTTTTTTTCTCCCCGGAAAAATGCGGTTACCTTTCGCGTCCGTTTCGAAATAATTATAACTTAATACTGCCAGGTTACCCATCAATACGGTTTCCGTTAAAGGTCCCGATTTATCAAAGGAAGAGCTGGTATAGGTTCCATAACCCTGTTTACATGCCTTCACCCATTGCTGCTGATGACCATCAATATCTCCGTCCACCAAAGCAAACTTCGACCTGGGCAAATTCAATTCCTGCATCTTTTTGGTTGGCAGCAAAGTGGGCTTTCTTCCAAAAAGTCCGGCCATTATCTTCCCCTTTGATCCTTCGAAAATAATTCCTCCGTCTACTTCACCCATCTCTTCATCAGGCAGTAGTTCTTCCGGTCTTTTCGGACGAATACCTCCGTCATACCATATCATTTCAACCTCGGGCATATTTTCTCTTGCCGGAAACTGAATATAGGTTTTAGCAGAAGGAGGATAGCTGTCCGGATAAATAGCTTCTTTGAAAAACCCCGTATATACAGAGCCGACGCTGGTTTCTACGGACACCGGGTATCTCAGTTTTAGCGCGCGATAAACCACGTCAATAAAATGACAACCCATATCCCCTAATGAACCGGTTCCAAAATCCACCCAGCCTCTCCAAATTGCAGGCAGATAACCGGGATTGTAAGGTCGCTCGGGGGCAGTGCCCAGCCAGAGATTCCAATCAACTTCTCTCGGGATATCAAATTGCCCCGTCGGTCTGGGTACACCTTGCGGCCAGGTAGGCCTGTTTGTCCATACATGCACCGTTCGCACTTCGCCAATCAGCCCGTCCTGCACCCAGGTTTCTACCAGGCGCGTATCTTCTCCGCTACTGCCCTGATTACCCATCTGTGTAACCACTTTGTATTTTTCCGCTGCCTGCGTGAGCATCCGGGCCTCATAAATGTCATGTGTAAGCGGCTTTTCGCAGTAAACATGCTTCCCCAATTGTATTGCCGCCATGGATTGAACATAGTGCATATGGTCGGGTGTGGTAACCATCACCGCATCTATATGCTTATGTTCCTTTTCAAGCATCTTCCTGTAATCTGTATAATAAGGCGCCTGCGGCCATTTCTTTCGTGCATTAACAGACTGCCGGTCATCCACATCGCAGAGCGCTACAATATTGTCACTGCCCTTATTAAAAGCAAAAGGAAGATTCACTTCCGCCTTCCCGCCCGTTCCTATTCCCGCGATATTCAGTTTATCACTGGGAGCAGTATATCCCTTACCTAAAACGTATCTCGGAACAATAAGAAAAACCGGCGCAGCTACAGCGGCGCTCCGGATAAATTTCCTTCTGGAATATTTGTTGCGGGAAGCAGTCATTGAAAAATTTTCTTGTTAAGTTAGGAAGAAGTTCAGAAGATTGAGTATTGCAGTAAGGAAAAAAACGGCTCTTGATTCCTTTTAGCTAACTTTGTCAACGGATTTAGATCAGCAGAGATGAATTATATTCGGGAAAATTTATCAGTCGTTCATGAAAGAATAAAAGTTGCCTGCTTAAAAGCCGGGCGTAATCCCCAGGAGGTTTCACTGCTTCTCGCGACCAAAACCGTTTCTTCCGAAAACATAAAAATTGCACTGCAGTCGGGAGAAACCCTAATCGGTGAGAACAAAGTACAGGAGCTAAAAGAAAAATACAACGCCTTAAAAGATACACCCCACCAGGCTCATTTTATCGGTCACTTACAAACCAATAAAATAAAAGATGTATTGAAGTACGCAGACTGTATTCAGTCGGTAGACAGAACAGAACTGGTGGAAAAACTGGACGCCCGGTTACAGCGGGAAGGACGCAAGGCCGACATCATGATCCAGGTGAACAGTTCGTTCGAAGAGAGTAAATTCGGCATCGCTCCTCAAGAAGCCGTCTCTTTTGCAAAAATAGTTTCACAATACGACACCCTGCAGGTGAAAGGGTTAATGACCATTGGGTTGTTCAGTGCAGAACAGGAACAGGTAAGAAAATGTTTTCAACTATTGAAGCGTCTGCAACAACAGATTATCGGACTTAACTTACCCCATTTTGAACTGAACCACCTGTCTATGGGCATGAGTCATGATTTGGAAACCGCTATTGAAGAAGGCGCTACTATGGTGAGAGTGGGTACCGCCATTTTCGGATCCAGGATTTATCCGGACAGCTATTACTGGAATGAACAGGCAACTAATAAATAGGGAAGCAGTGGATAGCGAAAAGACCAATTATTATCATTCGCCCATCGGAATCCTGCAAATAAAGAGTTCTGAGCAGTATATTCGTGAAATATGGTTCATCAATTCAGAGAAGGGACCGCAATTACAACCTGCTGAATTGAAGGAGGATAAGAAAAGCCCCTTGGTAAAAACCTGCATGAGACAACTGGATGAATATTTTGCCGGTAACCGGCAGGTTTTTGATTTCCCTTTTCAACAGGAAGGCACTCCCTTCCAGGAAACAGTCTGGAATGCCCTTTTGGATATCCCCTATGGAAAAACCATTTCTTATTTAGAGCTATCCAAGCGGATTGGAAATCCCAAAGCCATCCGGGCTGTGGGAACCACCAATGGGAAAAATCAAATAAGCATCGTGGTTCCCTGCCACCGCGTTATCGGCGCCAATGGCAGCCTGGTTGGCTACGGCGGAGACCTGTGGCGTAAGAAATGGCTGCTGGAGCATGAAGATAAAGTGGCCAATGGCGTACAAAAACTGGGAGAATGGTAGAAAAATACCTATAGAGCTAAGTGAGATAATTATTGACGTATTCGAATTTCGTTTTGAGTATATGAAAAATGAAAAAACCTCTTTAAAGTGCCCGAAGTTATAAATTCTTAAACGACTTAAATTATATAATTACATGAAACCAATCGTTCAAATTTCCTTAGACCTGACCAATATTGATGAAGCTCTTGAAACCGCAGCTATGGCCATGCGCGCCGGAGTTGACTGGCTGGAAGCCGGAACACCTCTTATTCTGGCAGAAGGATTGCATGGTGTTAAAAAATTACGTGAAGCTTTTCCGGGAATACCCATCGTAGCGGACTTAAAAACCATGGATGGAGGCTATCTGGAAGCCGAAATGATGGCCAAAGCCGGCGCAACACATGTGGTGGTCATGGCAAGGGCACACGAAGAAACCATAAAATGTGTAGTGCAGGCCGGGAAAGATTTTGGCGCCAAAGTAATGGGTGATAACTTAGGCAGTCCGGATATGGTGGCGGCTGCCAAATGGCTGGAAGACCTGGGTTGTGACTATGTAATTCATCATATAGGCTATGATGAAAGAAGAGGTATAGCAGCACAGGGAAAAAGAATGCCCAGTCCGCTGGATCAATTAAAAGATGTAGTCAATGCGGTAAAGGTTCCCGTGCAGGCTGTCGGCGGGCTTAGCCTGGAGCAGGCCATTCAATGTCCGGCTTACGGTGCGCCATTAGTGGTTTTAGGAGCGCCGCTGACGATTGACGCCGATGCGTTCAAAACAGCCGACGGAGATCTGGAAGCTTCACTCCGCCTGATTTGCGAAAAAGTACACGCTTATGGCGATGTTAAATAAACGGCTATCCCTGAAACAATAAATCAGAAAACTCAAATTTTAAATTATCATATGAAATCAGCAGCAGTAGTCAACTATGCGCCGGAAAAAGGCTCAGTTGAAATCAGGGAAATAGAAAAGCCTGAAATAGGAGATGAAGATGTGTTATTGGAGGTTGCCAACGTAGGCGTTTGCGGTAGTGATCTACATCAATGGACAGCCGATCATAGCTGGCCGGTGAATTATCCGGTTGTATTAGGTCACGAATTCGGAGGCCATGTTGTCGAATTAGGCAGCAGGGTAACGGGCTGGAAAGAAGGAGACCGCGTGGTGAGTGAGACAGCCGCCGTGATTAATCCGGATAGTCCGATGACCAGAGCCGGTTTATATAATCTGGATCCTTCGAGAAAAGGATTCGGTTACGGCGTAAATGGCGCCATGACCAAATACGTTCGGGTGCCTGCCCGTTGTTTACATCGCGTGCCGGATCAACTGGCTTTTGAACAAGCCTGCCTGACGGAACCCTGTTGCGTGGCATACAATGCAGTAGTAGGAAACACAAGAATCAAACCCGGAGACCGCGTGATCGTTTTGGGTCCGGGAACCATCGGCATCTTATGTGCTGCTATGGCGAGGCTTTGCGGCGCCGAAGTAGCCATAGTGGGGCTGGAAGCCGACAAGCACCGGCTTGAAATTGCCAAACAATATGGTTGCGAAACAATTATCGGTGATGCAATGCCCTGGGCTACGCAAAGGGACGGAATGGGTGCAGATTGTATCATTGATGCCGCCGGCGCCAGTATCACCCTAAAGATGGCTCTGCAACTCGTTCGACCTAAAGGGCATATAGCCAAAGTCGGCTGGGGACCTCAGCCTTTGGGCTTTTCACTGGACCCCCTGGTACAAAAAAATGTTACCCTGCAAGGAAGCTTCAGCCACAACTGGCCCATGTGGGAAAGAGTGATAGCCATGCTTGCGAGCGGTCAGTTAGATGTAAAACCCATCATAGGAGGCGTATGGCCCGTAACCGACTGGCATGAAGCTTTTGAAAAGATGCATAGCGGAGAAGTGGTGAAGAGTGTTCTGAAACCGGTTTAACCAATTTTAAATTCCAAACCTCAAATCCCAAATTTCAAACCATAAACAACCCGCATGCGTTTAAAACACAAAGTAATCATCATAACCGGAAGCTGCACCGGCATCGGTAAAGCCATTGCTATACGTTGTGTAGCTGAAGGAGCGAAGGTGGTCATTCACGGACTGGAGAAAGCATGGGGAGAAGAAGTGGTGTCAGCATTAGGAAAAGAAAATGCCGTTCTGTATATTGAAGACATCATCAACGAAGGCGCACCGCAGCGACTGGTGGACGTAGCCGTAAACACTTACGGTAAATTAGACGCTATCGTTAATAATGCAGCAGTCGTGCCTTCTTCGAATATCCATACCACTGACCTGGCGCTTTTACGGAGAACCATCGAAATCAATACTGTCGCTCCTTTTGCCCTGATAAAGGCTGCTCTGCCCCACCTGAGTAAACAGAGGGGCTGTGTTTTAAATATCGGATCGGTCAACGCCTTTAGCGGAGAGCCTAATCTGTTAGCGTACAGCATGTCTAAAGGAGCGCTAATGACCATGACGCAAAATTTGGGCGATACACTTTTCAGAGAGGAGGGCGTAAGGGTAAATCAGATAAACCCTGGTTGGGTGCTTACGGAAAATGAAACCATTCGCAAGCGTCAACACGGTCTGGAAGATGACTGGTATAAAGACTTACCCAACGTATATGCTCCCGCAGGACGCATTATTTGGCCGAAAGAGATCGCGGCAGCCGCAGTGTACTGGCTCTCCGATGAAAGTGGACCTATCAGTGGTCAGTATGTTACGCTTGAACAATACCCGGTAATAGGAAGAAACCCGCCGAAAGATACGACTACGATACCCGGGCATGGGAGAGAGTGAGAGAGAATGTGAGAATGTGAGAATGGGGAAATGGGGAAATGTGGAAATGTGATGATTTGAAAATTTGAAAATGGAAGAGAGAGGGAATGTGGGCATGAGAGCGATCAGTACTGAAGGTCAGACTGCGGCTAAACGTGAAAACAAGACAGAAACCAGAGGGCATTACCCTTTGCGTCATTGCGCCATTGCGTGAAACCGGGATTAATGTGAGAATGATAGCGATCAGTACCGAAGGTTAGACCGCGGGAGGCTGAGAGAGAATGAGTATGATTTGGAGCTATAAGAAAATACACCGCCTTGTCATCCTTTGCATTTCCAGTAATTTTGAATGGTTACCATTCTACCAAGAATCATGTTGAAATTACCCGTTTACTTAGATAATAATGCAACAACACCTGTAGATCCGGAAGTGCTGAAAATTATGTTGCCCTATTTCTCAGAGCAGTTTGGCAATGCAGCCAGTCGCACGCATTCATTCGGATGGGCGGCCGAGGAAGCGGTAAAACAGGCAAGAGAACAGGTCGCGGAGTTGATCCATGCCGACCCTTCGGAAATTGTTTTTACTTCGGGTTCAACGGAAGCCATCAACCTGGCGATGAAAGGAGCTTTCGAAGCCTATGCATCCAAAGGGAATCATATTATCACCTGCCTTACAGAACATAAAGCAGTCCTGGACACCTGTAAACACCTGGAAAAGAAAGGCGCAGAGGTTACTTACCTGCCGGTCAATGAAGAAGGATTGATTAATCTGAAAGAACTGGAATCTTCTATCCGCCCAACAACTATACTCATCAGCATCATGATGGCGAATAACGAAACCGGTACCATTCAACCTGTAAGAGAAATCGGCACGATCGCCAAACAACACCAAATACTTTTCTTTACAGACGCTACCCAGGCTGTCGGAAAAATTCCGGTGAGCGTTACAGATGATCAAATAGACATACTCTGTATCTCTGCTCATAAAATATACGGACCCAAAGGAGCAGGCGCATTGTATGTACGCAGGCGTAACCCCCGGGTGCGCCTCGTATCTCAGATTGACGGCGGCGGTCACGAAAAGGGTATGCGAAGCGGTACGCTCAACGTTCCCGGCATTGCAGGACTTGGCAAATCTTGTGAGATCTGCAGGCAACAGATGAACAGGGAAGCATCCCGAATCAGCGCTTTGCGCGATAAACTGGAAAATGCATTAACGCAGTTCAGTCCGGTATCGGTCAACGGCTGCATCAATCACCGTCTCCCGAATATTACCAACCTTGCTTTCGCCGGACTACCCGGCAATAAATTGCTTACTGCCATCAACCGAACCATTGCCGTTTCCTCCGGATCTGCATGCACTTCAGCCAACCCGGAACCATCTCATGTATTAAAAGCGATGAATCTCGATGATGAATTGGCAAAAAGCTCCATTCGTTTTGGTCTGGGGCGATTCACTACCGAAGAAGAAATTGATTATACAATAGAAACCGTAACGAAACTGATACAAAACCCCGGAGCTCTGTAATTCGTGAAGAAGGGGAAGTGGAGGGAATGTGGAAATGTGGAAATTTGAAAACCTGCCAGCCGGCAGGCTGGTTTGAAAATTTGAAAATGAGAGAATCTGAAAATGTGGAAGTGTGGAAACCTGCCAGCCGGTAAGCTGGTTTGGAAATGTGGAAAATTTGTGGTGCAGGACGCACATTTGAATATAAACCTTCACTCATGTCATTTTCACGAAATAAACTCTTTTTTCACTGCCTTATACAAAGACCGGAACGCGAGGAATCGTTTCCTGTAAATCTCATGAGTTTTAGCGTTCGGATAAAATGTTTGTTTCTGTCCTGATGAGGCATTGTACTCAGGTTTTGTTATTAAACCCAATGCAAACCTCCCGAGAACAGCAGCACCGGTTGCCGATGCATCCGAAACATTGTTTACCACAATTTTCTTATTGAAGATATCGGCAATCAGTTGAACCCAGAACGGCGACTGCACAAATCCTCCACTGGCTAAAAGCGCATCAATAAAATCATCCGGTTGGTTAAGTTCACAGAAAACATCATACATCGCATAACCAATTCCTTCCAAAACCGCGCGTGCAAAGTGCGACCGCCCGTGATTGGAATGAATACCGAAAAACACTCCCCTTGCATTGCCGTTCCATACAGGCGCCCTTTCCCCCTGCAGATAAGGCAAAAACAGCAACCCTTCTGATCCCGGGCTCACCTCCCCTGCCAGTTCGATCGCTTTGGAAAATAAATCCGACGAAACCATCTCTCCTTTTAAGAAATGTTCTGCAAACCACTGCAACGCCTTCCCGCCATTATTAATTGCTCCCCCCTTGATATAGAGATTTTCCAAAACCGGATAACAAAACAACACCGGCTCTTCATTTAATACAGGCGCAGACAAGGTGGTGCGTATAGCCCCGCTGGTGCCAATCGTGATAGCCGCCATACGTTCATGAAAAACGCCACTGCCGATATTCGCCAGACAACCGTCACTTGATCCAATGATAAACGGAACTTTATCCATGCCAAAGAAGCGACTGTATTTTTCCGTCAACATTGTTTCCGTATGCGTCACGGGTACAATGCGTGACAAACGATTTTCATCTATACCCGTAACTTCCAAAGCCGTCTTGCTCCAGGTCAGATGATGTATATCCTGCATTCCGCTGGCGCCGGCAATAGAATGATCCACCAGGTATTTACCAAACCACTCATAGAAGACATATTCCTTTATAGAAATGAACTTATAAGCCTTCCTGAAAATATCGGGCTCATGTTCTCTCAACCATAACAATTTACAAACCGGCATCGAAGGATGAACGGGCACACCCGTCTGCCTGTACCACTGGATTGCCAGACCGTTTTTTTCAAGACGATTCGCCTGAGCCGTACTTCTGGTATCACCCCAGAGACTAGCGTTTGTCAGTGGTTTGTTCTGTTCATCTACCGCCATAATGCTGTGCATGGCTGTACTGAAGCAGATACCTTTTAACTGGTCCGGCGGCAATTGAATGCACATCTTCTTCAGGAGACGATTAACCGTATCCAGTAACTCCGCTGCATTTTGTTCCATCCTGTCCGGCGAATCCTGAAACATTTCACATGGAGCCGATTCGGATAATAAAATCTCATAATCACTTCCAAAAGCAATTACCTTTATATTTGAGGTTCCAATATCAACTCCAATAATAATTGACATATATACAACGGGATTGAGATTAACAGGAAATCAGCTTGTCCTTTAAAAGAAAATCCGGAGATATTATATGTTCAAAAAACAATAGAAAAATTTTCATTTGGGAAAAAATAATAAATTTATGCAACATTCATCAGAAACATTTTAATTCCAAACATATCATGGGAGATTTTCAGATTAAAGCAAATCCAAAAAGCTATGATGTAGTCATCGTGGGTTCCGGCGCAGGTGGTGGAATGGCAACCTATATATTAGCAAACGCGGGTATTAAGGTCTGCTTAATAGAAGCAGGCCCGCTCTTCGATCCCAAAAAGAACGTAACGCAGTTTAAATGGCCTTATGAATCGCCAAGAAGAGGCTCAAGTACCAAATATCGCCCTTTTGGAGATTTTGATGCGTGCTATGGTGGCTGGGAAATTGAAGGGGAGCCTTATACGAAAGCCTCCGGTACCGAATGGGACTGGTTCAGGGCGCGGATGATGGGTGGACGTACCAATCACTGGGGACGCATATCGCTTCGCTTTGGCCCCAGAGATTTCAAGAGAAAAAGTATAGACGGTCTGGGTGAAGACTGGCCCATCAGCTACGATGATATCAAACCTTTTTACGACCGGGTGGACAAACTGATTGGTGTGTTTGGCACCAATGAAGGTCTGGAAAACGATCCGGATGGTTTTTTCCTTCCCCCTCCCAAACCACGGCTGCATGAACTATTTATCAAAGAGGCTGCCACGAAGTCCGGAGTACCGGTAATCCCCGGACGGCTCTCCATGCTGACCAAGCCAATCAATAATGAAAGAGGAGTTTGTGTATATTGTGCCCAGTGTGCACGCTCCTGCCAGTTTTATGCAGATTTCACTTCGGGGTCGGTACTAGTGAATCCGGCACTGAATACCGGCAATGTGGATGTCATTCCCAATGCCATGGTCAGAGAGGTACTTACAAATAACGAAGGTTTGGCCACCGGGGTCTCCTATATCAATAAAGAGGATATGAACGAGTATCAGGTGAAAGCTAAGGTGGTTATTTTAGCTGCCAGCGCCTGTGAGTCTGCAAGACTGATGCGCAACTCCAAATCCCAGAGACATCCCAACGGCCTTGCCAATTCCAGCGACGTAGTGGGAAGATACCTGCACGATTCTACGGGCGCCAGCTTAGGGGGTTACCTGCCCAAACTGTTCGGAAGAAAACGCTACAACGAAGATGGCGTAGGCGGTATGCACGTGTACTCACCCTGGTGGGGGGATAATAAAAAATTAGACTTTCCGAGAGGATATCACATCGAATACTGGGGCGGTATGAGTATGCCTTCTTATGGATTCGGATTTGGTATTGAGGGAATGAATGGCAAACATGAAGTAAACGGAAAGAAAAAAGAAGCCGGGGGATACGGCGCCTCGCTGAAAGAAGATCAGCGCTTTTTCTATGGAGCGAGTGTGGGCATGGGAGGCCGCGGTGAAGCTATCCCCAGATGGGATAACCGCTGTGAAATTGATCCCAATGTCGTAGATAAATATGGTATCCCGATTTTGCGGTTCAACGTAAAATGGAGCGATTACGAAATCAAGCAGGCTAAGCACATGAAAGAGACCTTCAAGGAAATTATGCACACTATGGGTGCCGTGATTACCTGGGGAGGGGATGATGGTCCGCATAACAACTGGGGACTGGAAGCGCCGGGAAAAATTATCCATGAAGGAGGCACGGTAAGAATGGGCGACGATCCCAAGTCTTCGGCGCTCAACAAATGGAATCAGGCGCATGATTGTAAGAACCTTTTTGTGGTGGATGGCGCTGCGTTCCCCGCCCAGGCAGATAAAAACCTTACCTGGACGATCCTTGCGCTATCAATGCGGGCTTCAGATTATATCGTTGATCAGCTTAAAAAGCAAAACCTCTGACCCGGTTATTTCAATCAATTATTAAAAAGAAAATGATCAGACATGGATAGAAGAAAATCGTTAAAGATCATAGGAATAGGCTCCCTTTCATCCACCGTTTTATTTGACGCCTGTAAACTACCGGAGAAGAAGAACGGCGAAGGAGCAACCGCCACAACAGTCAGTTCCACACCCACACCGGAAGCCGGCCCCGACAGGCAGCCCGAGGAATTGGAACACTATAAAAGAGTGACCTCTTCCACTTTCTTCACCAAGAACGAAATGGCAACCATGGCCATTCTGGCCGATATTATCATTCCCAAAGACGAAGTGAGTGGCAGTGCAACGGATGCCGGAGTGCCTGATTTTATAGAGTTCATTGTGAAGGATATGCCCCAGCATCAGGTGCCCATGCGCGGCGGATTGCGCTGGCTGGACAGAGAATGTTATACCCGGTTCCAGAAAAACTTTCAGGACTGTAGCCCCGAACAACGGATTCAGGTGGTTGATGATATAGCCTACCCCTTAAAAGCAAAACCCGAAATGACTCAGGGAGTATCTTTTTTCACACTCATGCGAAACCTCACCTGCACCGGTTTCTACACTTCCAAAATAGGTATAGAAGATATCGGGTATAAAGGCAATCAGCCCAATCAATGGAATGGCGTGCCCGATGACGTATTAAAACAATATGGACTGGCCTACACGGAAAAAGAAATGAAAGAATGTGTAAGCTATCCTTAAACTAAAAATCAACAATAAGAATAAACTAACCTTTTATGCGAAGATTATGGTCTTGTGCTATGGTATGTACCCTGATGATTATCGGCTGTACAAAAAAATATTATCCCGGCAATACTCCTTTTTCTATCTACCGTCCTATTGCTGAAGACGACGTCCGTAAGTTGGAAAAAGGAGCAAGTACAACGGAGACAGTAATCAGACTCTTCGGTGAGCCGGAGAGAAATAATATCAGTAATCTGGGAGAGAGATTTGTTTACGGATATCTCGGAGATACGCTCACTGTGTTATTCGATAATAATTCAATACTGAGCAGTTTCATTTATCGTCCCGCATTCTTTGAACCCGTTGAAGGCTATACGGATAACAACCGAAAGAAAATCAATACGCGGAAAATAGAAAAAATCCAGGTATATAATACTACCCGTTACGACCTGGAAAAATGGTTTGGTAAGGCAAGCAAAAAAGAACAAAACAGCAACAGAATCCGCTATACCTTCTACCGGAAAAACGGTACATTGGTTGTGTATGTGCTGAATAACTTTGAAGAGAGAGTATTAAACTACCATTTTACTCCATCCTGATAAAATGTCAGATTCGATGCTCTACTATCTGATTGGTACATTATAAATTAGATCACATGAAATCAACCTGTTTGCTGGCAATTTGCCTTGGTATATCTTCACTTCTTCCTGCCCAGCCGGCCGGAAAAGTTATTGAGCAATTAGACATTCACAGTTCCTTTCTGGGAAGAAACGTTCATTATGCGGTTTATCTGCCTGCAGACTATGAAACTTCACAGCGTGCCTATCCGGCAGTTTATCTGCTGCACGGATATACCGATGACCATACCGGATGGTTGCAGTTTGGAGAAATAAACTACTTTGCCGACAAAGCGATTGCCGAAGGCACCATCTCCCCTATGATTATCATTATGCCCGATGCGGATACCAGTTGGTACATTAATTCATTCGATGGAAGAGAGAAATATGAAGACTTTTTCATTAAGGAATTTATCCCTGCTATGGAAAAAGCTTTTCGCATTAAGGCAGAGAAGCAATTCCGGGCTGTGGCAGGATTGTCCATGGGCGGCTACGGAACCCTGATATATGCAATGAAATATCCTGATTATTTTGCTGCCGCTGCTCCGCTCAGTTCAGGCGTCTTTACAGATGATGAAATTATGAACATGCGGGATGAAGACTGGAACCGAATGTTGGCTCCGTTGTATGGAGGAAAGGGATTAAAAGGAAAAGCCCGACTAACCAAAGGCTGGTACGACAATTCCGTGCTATCTATTATTGAAAAGAAATCTGCGGACGAACTCAAACAAGTACGTTACTGGATTGACTGCGGAGACGATGATTTTTTGGCTAAAGGAAATGCCTATTTACACATTGCGTTAAAAGAAAAAAATGTGCCGCACGAATACCGCGTGCGTGACGGCTCTCACGGCTGGGTCTATTGGAGATCGGGTATCACCGATGCATTGGCGTTCATCAGCAAGAGTTTCAGAAGATAATCAACCGCATATCTTCCTGCTCCGGATCGTTCTCAACCATTGAATTAACGAATCCTGAAGAAAGGATATGCTATTTTTGAACATGCTTCAAAACACGATAGCCTGTCTTCTCTTCCTTTCCATCTTCAACCCGGCGGCGAACGATGAACCTTTTCAGGAGATAAAATTAAACGGCGCCGCCCAGGGTACCACCTGGCATATCCTGTATTATGCGGCGGATAGCGCCGTGCAGAAGATGCAGGTGGATAGTATTCTCACCCGCCTCGATAGCTCCCTATCTGTTTATAAATCCTATTCATTAATTAGCCGGTTCAACGATTCCAAAAGCGGCTACCATGCCGACGTACATTTACAAGCCGTAGTGAAAAAAGCCATCGAAGCCTGGCGAGCATCAAACGGTCTATTCGATATCACCATTCAACCGCTGGTACAGGCCTGGGGATTCAGTGCAAAGCCGGTAAAAAAATACCCCAATAAAAAGCAGGTACGCAAACTTTTAAAGTGTATAGGCACCGATAAAATTAAACTGGAAGCTGATTTCCTATCCAAAGAGAAATCATGCATAGCCATTGATGTTGACGGGATAGCCCAGGGATACAGCGTAGATGTTTTGGCATCTTTCCTGGAAAGCAGGGGCATAAACAACTACCTCGTAGAAATCGGAGGTGAAATACGAATCAGGGGGTTGAAGCAACCGGCGCAGCAAAAAATGAAAATCGGTATTGAAGCTCCGGGGGATTACACGATTGAAAGCCCCGTCGTGCAAAAGATTATCAGTATTAGCGAGGGAGCAGTTACCACGTCAGGCAACTACAGGAAGTTTCATGAAAGCAGGGGGAAAAGATTTAGCCACACGATTGATCCCCGTACCGGTTATCCCACCGAAAACAATCTAATCAGCGTAACCGTATTTGCAAAGGATGCCATTACCGCCGACGCCTACGACAATGTGCTGATGGCAATGGGGCTGGAAAAAGCCCTTCCATTCACCGAAGCACATCCTGAGATTGCCGCTTATTTTATCTATAAAGATACTGATGGCAATATCCGCGATACCGCGAGCAGCAGGTTTATTCCGTTCTTTGAGGAGTAGAAAGGGAATAAGCGGAGTATACGATAAAACAAATATTGGCAATTAGCAGGGGAAATGATAATGAAAGTTTTTCGTCCAGGAATGATGATTAGCAGTAGTGTTATTTTGCAGGGTCAAAATGGATAGCGTAAATTAGAGAGTTAAAACAACAAGTTAGTGATGCTTTAATATAAGGTTTACTTCTGAGCGGGTACGTTGCAAGTTTGGAACATTCTGCTTCTATCCAAGTGTGCTCGAAGTGGGCAATCTTGTCCTTCAAAATCCGCCCAAACGCAAACCTCCAAAGGCTACAATGAAACCCTATAGCGACAGTTCAAACATGATACAGAAAAGCATAAGACGAAACTTTTTGAGCTACATAAACAGCAGGCTATCTGCAACACCAGAGGGACAAGGCAATGAAGTTTTACTTTTTTCAGTCGCACATTTTTTGTTTTTTAGTTTTCACGGTAGTATTTAATTCTTTGTGTAAATAGTATACAGTAACTGTGTTAAGGAGTTAATCACCCGTGCAGGTGAAGCGAAGTGAGGCGGAGCGTAGCGGAGCCGAACGAAGCGAGCCTGCACGGGTGATTAGAGAGTATAAAATAGATTGTGTAAATAGATTAAGTAGCTGCATTTAGAGTCG
>JACFNM010000512.1 GCA_019454915.1 Chitinophagaceae bacterium | reverse complement strand
CGGCCGAGCCGCGCACCACCCGTATGCATCAGCAGTTGCGCCGGTGCGTGATTAAACTGGTCGGTCTTTACCGCTTTTAAGAAACTCACCTCATCCGCCACCGTAGCAAAATGCGGCAGATGATCAGATATCCAGGCCCCGCTTTGTCCTCTCTGTTTAAAAGCAGCCTGCGGCCCCAGCATTTTGGGCACACCCTGGATAAAAGCAAACCGCTTCCCTTCCAACAATGATGGCGGGCATTCTTTTCCATCTAGTTTTAGCAGTTCCGGTTTATAATCGAATAGTTCCAGTTGGGAAGGAGCACCCGCCATGTGTAAATAGATCACGGCTTTTGCCTTGCCCGGAAACATCGGCGGATGAGCAGCCAAAGGATTATTGCTGTTAAATGCATTCAGAGGCGCATCTTTTGAGCCAAAGAAATCGCAGCCGGTCAGCAACGAACCAAAAGCCAATGCGCCCATCCCGGTAATGCTATCCTTAAGAAAATGCCGGCGGGTAACCCATTCGAGCGACTTCATCTGCGCTTCCCTGGCAATCCGGTCGTTATTCAATTCTTTCTTCGTCATAATTATTTAAAAAATGCTTCGGTTAATTTTTGGTAATGTATTCATCTAAATTCAGCATGGCATTTGCCACAAGCACCAGCGCTGCCCTCTCCGGAGAACGATTATCCGTTTCTTCACCCAACACTTCCAAAGTCTTCTTTTGATCATTCTTAAACTGCCCTAAGGCCTGCTGATACAAATCTACCAGTGGTTGCAATTTTTCCGGAGTGATGGGTTTAAACATGGCGATTTCATATCCTTTGCTGATCTGTTGCCGTACGTCGTATCCTGCTTCTTTTTCCATCCTGGCGGCATAGTGTTTTGCCATTTCCATAAACCCTTCATCGTTCAGGGTGGCCAGAGCCTGTAGCGGTGTATTGGTTCGGATACGGCGGGATACACATACTTCACGGGCAACACCATCAAAACTCAGCATAGAAGGGAAAGGCGCCGTTCGTTTCCAGTAAGTATATACTGCACGACGATACTGATCTTCACCGGTGCTTTTCGTCCATACATTTCCGTCGTAGGGTGAGAGCCAGATACCCGGAGGCTGTGTAGGCATTACACTGGGTCCATACATTTTTGAACTCAATAATCCGGAAACCATTAAAGCCTGATCTCTGATCTGTTCAGCCGACAGCCGCACCCGGGGGCCACGGGCATAGAAACGGTTAAAAGCATCTTTCTTAAGCATCTCGGGAGTAACACGCGTATCCTGCATATAGGTTGCCGACATCACAATGGTTTTGATCATTTTCTTGATGCTCCACTGATAATCGTTCATAAACTGCCAGGAAAGCCAGTCCAATAAATCTTTATGCGTAGGGTCAATACCCTGTGAACCCAGGTCTTCGAGGGTTTCCACAATTCCCTGTCCCATCAATTGTTCCCATATCCGGTTAACCATGGTTCTGGATGTGAGCGGATTTTTTTTATCGGTCAGCCACATCGCCAATCCCAACCGGTTACGCGGCGCGCCTTCCGGCATCGGATTCAAAGATCCCGGCACATCGGGTTCTACCTTCTCTCCTTTAACCATCCAGTTTCCCCTTTCATATACCTGCGTAGTACGGCTCATATTCTGAGGATTTTCCATCATGATGGGGGTAACTGCTTTAGGAGAAGCAGATACCAGGTAATTGAACCAGGCATAGGCGCTGTCATAGCCTTGTTTACCCTTTCCGGGGAATGCTGATCCAAAATATAACCAATCAATATATGCCAGACTCCTTTCATTGTCTTTTCCAACCGTTGGATTTGAATAGCTCAGATAAAGATCATGTGTTCCGTTAACCGGACTTTGAATTATCGCCTGCCGGTTTTCCCAGCCTTTTGATGTATTAATCAGAAAAGAAGTCAGTACTGGTCCATCCGGCTGATCTATACGGACGGTCAGTTTTCCTTTATCAAAATCGGAACGATAACGATAAAAAAGGAAACTCTTATCTGTAAGGTCAACTCCCGCTATGCGGCTCATCGAATGATTTCTCACAGCCAGCCGGGTATCAGATATGGAACTGTTTACCAAATTATCGGCAAAGTGGGTATATACAGCAGGCTGCCATGTTTTTACGAACTCGATAACCTCCTTCGATTTTTCCTGAGTAGCATTTTCCTTTAGCCATTGCGTCAGCTTTTCCAGTTTTTCCTGATCTTCCGGATTAAACTCTCTCAGTTGAGGATAATCCCCGGTTACGTCTTCATCCCGGGTATTGTTGTAGAATGCAAGAAACTTATAATATTCTTCAAATTTTATGGGATCGTAAGGATGGCTGTGGCATTGTACGCAGGCAAAGGTGGTACTCAGCAGGGTTTCCCAGGTAGTATTCACCCGGTCTATCACCGCAGCCGTTCTGAATTCTTCATCATCGG
>JACFNM010000017.1 GCA_019454915.1 Chitinophagaceae bacterium | reverse complement strand
ATAAAAAAAGGAAAAAATAAAAGGATATACGTATGAAAATACTCATGACTGTTGGATTGTTTCTTATGCTCACGGGATGTGAGCCGGCTCAACAAATTTTAAGCGGCATGAACACCGGGTCGGGGCCTTTGACCAGTGCTGAAATTGCCTCCGGACTAAAAGAAGCGCTTAGGATTGGAACGCAGAACGGCACGGGCAAGCTTTCTGTGGCAGATGGTTTTTTTGCCAACGCAGCGGTGAAGATTCTAATGCCGGAGGAAGCCAAAAAAGTGGAGAGCTCTTTAAGAAATCTGGGCTTGGGCAGTCTGGTGGACAAGGCAATTCTTTCTATGAACCGGGCTGCGGAAGACGCGGCAAAATATGCAACGCCCATTTTCGTAGATGCCATCAAATCCATGACAATTTCCGATGCGATGGGCATACTGAGGGGAGGGAATTATGCTGCAACTGATTACTTTAAGGAAAAAACCACTTTACCCCTGACCAATGCATTCCGTCCGGTAATAGAAAAGGCGTTGACTAAGGTAGACGCTACAAAGTATTGGAATGACGTTTTTTCCGCTTATAACAAATTTGCAGCTAATCCCGTAAACACTGACTTAACGGCTTATGTCACCGGCAAAGCGTTAGATGGCATATTCCATGAAGTGGGGCAGGAAGAATTGAAGATAAGAAAAGATCCGGCGGCAAGGGTAACGGAGCTGCTGAAGAAAGTGTTCGGAAGTAACAGTTAACGGGAGTTGATCCAATTGATACTGGTGGAGTTGGCTCGTTTTTGAGTTGCGATTTTTGGAGAATGTGGTTACAATTGACGCTAAAGGCGCTATATTGTAATGGCTAAGGCGTAAATTTGCGTATATTTCTTCATCATGGATACAGCGACCCTTTCTTCGAAGCCGGCATTGACGGCAAAAGATTTTGCTACTGACCAGGAAGTGAGATGGTGTCCTGGTTGTGGCGACTACTCCATCCTGGCGCAGGTACAGCGTGTGATGCCGGGCATTGGTGTTCCCAAGGAAAACATTGTGGTGATTTCGGGTATCGGATGTTCCTCGCGATTCCCTTATTATCTGAATACCTATGGAATTCATTCAATTCACGGCAGGGCAACCGCAATCGCTTCCGGCTTAAAAGCGTCACGCCCGGAATTAAGCATTTGGATCGTTACCGGAGATGGTGATTCTTTGAGTATCGGCGGTAACCACACCATACATATATTGCGCCGCAATTTTGATGTTAATATTTTATTGTTCAACAACCAGATATACGGGCTGACCAAGGGACAGTATTCACCAACATCAGAACAACAGAAGGTCACCAAATCATCTCCCGTCGGAAGTGTAGATCATCCGTTTAATCCGTTGGCATTGGCGATGGGAGCCGATGCATCCTTTGTGGCCAGAAGTATGGACCGCGATCCCAAACACTTGCAGGATATGTTGAGGAGAAGCCATGAACATAAGGGAGCTTCTTTTCTGGAGATCTATCAAAACTGCAATATTTTTAATGATGGCGCTTTCGAAATGTTTACCGAGAAGAGTACCAAACCGGAATATTCGTTGTTTCTTGAGCAGGGCAAACCTTTGGTATTTGGAGCTACGAAAAATAAGGGCATCCGGTTAGACGGTTATAAGCCTGTGGTGGTTGAACTTGGAAACGGATTCACGGAAGACGACCTCTGGGTACATGATGAAAAAGATTTCTATAAAGCGCAGATATTAGTCCGCATGTTTGATGATCCTTCTGCAGAAGGGCATTTTCCCCGCCCCTTTGGTGTTTTTTATGAAACGGACCGGCCTTGCTATGAAGATATTATGAACCGACAGATAGAAGAAGCCATCACTAAAAAAGGAAAAGGAAATTTAGATAAGTTGCTTAGGGGTAAAGAAGTGTGGGAGATAGCATGAGAATTTTTCTATTTGAGCTTTGAACAAGCCTGTCTCAATAATAGAAGAACGACCGTTAAAAAACCACGGAGTATTAATTGAACCCAGATTTTGTAGTTGAACTGCATAATCCAGGTTGAATTACTCTTCATTTTTTTCTCCTAAGTTATCGTGCCTTAAGGTGGTATTCTCAATTCCTTCACACTCAACCGAAAAATAAGAGTTAACCCGTATATTGCTGGTTCAATTTTTTTCTTCTGCATGAACTTTAGATTGCTGAGTAGGTAGCCGGCAAACGAAAATGTGCTATATTTATAGAAGCGAAACGATTGCACCCTCCATGAACAAAGTAACCCTGACGATTATCATCTCTTTCAGTCTCTTCTTAACAAGTGGCACACTTTCATATGGGCAGAGTTTATTGGCGTACAAGAAACCGGACGGCAGCGTACATCCCGTAAAAACGCTCTATGAGTGGCAGTTGCGGCGAAATCAGATTCTCGACAGTATGGAAGCGCTTTTCGGAAAGTTTCCCGGCGATCCGGAGCATCCGCCCTTTCAAAGCAATATAGCTCCACTACCCCCTTTTAACACCCGTGTCAAAGACAGCATAAAAACGAGATATTACACACGATACAATATCCGTTTTACAGTAGCAGACAGGGAAGAAGTAACAGCCTATCTGTATATCCCCAACCAACGAAAAGGGAATAGCAGATTTCCCGCTATAATCGCATGTCAGCCCACCGGTGATCTGGGTAAAAAGATTGTAGATGATCAGGGCCCAAATCCAAACAGAGGTTATGCCAAAGAATTAGCGGAAAGAGGATATGCGGTTATAGCACCTGACTATCCCTCCTTTGGCGACCAAAAAGATTATGATTTCAAAAAAGACCGTTATGAGTCTGGCGTTATGAAAGCCGTATTCGACAATGTAAGATGCGTTGATTTTCTTCAGGCAAGAGCAGATGTTGATCCGGAACGCATCGGCATCATAGGCCATTCTCTCGGTGGACATACAGCCATGTACACCGCAGCTTTTGAAACCCGCCTGAAAGCTATTGTATCCAGTTGTGGCTGGACGCTGAGAAGATATTACAACAATTACAATGAGGAGAAAAGAAAAGAGTTCGGAAGCCGCTTATGGGGGGCTGCCCAGGAGAGGTATTCACCTTTGGCGTTGACGAAATATCAATTGAAAGTAGAGAAAATGCCCTTTGATTTTGATGAGCTGATGGCGGTGATTGCGCCCAGACCTTTTTTCTCTAATTCACCCATTCATGATGCAAACTTCAATGTGGAAGGAGTACGAATAGGTATAGCAAATGCATCCGAAGTGTATCATTTTCTGCGTGCGGATGATAATCTTCAGGTAAGGTATCCGATAGCCTCACACGATTTTCCGCCGATTGTTCGCTTTGAAGCCTATGAGTTTTTAGATCATTTTCTTAAACAGAGAGATTAGTCATCCGGTATATAGTAATCAATGCGTTTTAGAAAAATTGTTGCATATGAATAAAAGTATTTTGTCTGCACTACTCCTCTTCATGATGTTCATATCCCTTGACGCAAATGCCGCGCCGAGCCTTTATGTTGCGCAAAATTGGAAAGCAGGTGTTGCCCGCGTGAATATTACTCCACGCGAAAATATCTGGATGGGGGGATATGCTTTCCGCGATCATCCCGCTGAAGGTAAGTTGACCGATTTGTGGGCGAAGGCGCTGGCATTGGAAGACGGAAATGGTCAAAAGGCAGTGATAGTAACCCTTGACCTGGTGGGGATTTCTAAAGACTTTTCGGATAAAATCAGGCAGGAATTGAATACCAGGCTTCAACTTAGCAAGGCACAGATTATCCTAAACGCATCGCATACACATACCGGACCCGTAGTAGGTTATCTGTCAGCCGACATCTATAATTTAAATCCGGAAGAACGTAAGAAAGTAGATGACTATGCGGCTGACCTGGAGAAGATGATTATTGATCTGGTAATCAACGCGTTTAGTAAAACGCAGCCCGTAAGAATTTTTTCCGGTAACGGAATTAGCCGGTTTCAGGTTAACAGGCATAGTAATAAAGAGTTTCTGACAAAGACAGGGACTACATATCTGAACGGGCCAAACGATTACGCCGTTCCTGTTTTGAAGGTGATGGATGCTAATAACAAAATACTTGCTATACTCTTTGGCTACGCATGTCATAATACAACATTGCAACTTTATCAGTGGTCAGGAGATTATGCCGGGTTTGCCCAGATAGAATTAGAGAAAAAATTCCCGGGGGTAGTTGCCTTATTTTTTCAGGGCGCCGGTGCAGACCAGAATCCTCTGCCACGAAGCACCGTGGCGCTGGCACAGCAATATGGAAAGACGCTGGCGTCGGCCGTAGAAGCCGTGCTTACAGACGAAATGAAACCTCTTGACAGCAAGTTGACCATGTCTTATGCAGAAATTGATTTACCCTTTGCCCGTAAGCCTCCAACCAAAGATGAGTTGACCAGGATTATCGGTGACTCTTCTTCGTCTGCCTATCCCGACTATCTGAAACGAAAAGCCAGGCGGTTTCTGAATACACTTGAAACGGGCGGAACTATCATGTCATCTTATCCATGGTATCCGGTACAGGTATGGAATCTGGGAGGTCAGGCTTTGTTCGCTTTTGGAGGTGAACTGACAGTAGGGTACGCCATAGATATTAAGAGGGTTTTTGGTCAGGATGTTTTTGTAATGGGATATAGCAACAACATCATGTCTTATATTCCCACTGCACAAATGCTTACTGAGGGCGGTTATGAAGTGACGATGTCACCGGTATTCACTACACCTTACGCTTCAACCATTGAAAACATTATTATAGACGAAGCCGTACGTCAGGCCGGGCAACTGGGCATACCTCAATACCTGTCGCTCAAGTCAAAACAACATTGATAACATAAATCTTCAAGTACGACCGACGGGGAGGGAAGCGGATTTACTAAAAACATTGAAATATGAAAGACGGGTTGATCGTGATAATATTTCTTTTCCTGCTACCAGGTGTATTCGCACAATCGCCGGCTAACAGGATCGCCGATGAATCACTCAGGGAAAATTATGCCGATCTGGAAAAGTGGTATAGGGATCTGCATCAGCATCCTGAACTCTCTCTTCACGAGGAGAAAACTTCAGAAAAGATAGCTGATGAATTACAACGTCTTGGATTTGAAACCCTCCGGAACGTCGGTGGCTATGGGGTAGTAGGAATTTTCCGTAATGGAAAGGGCCCAACCGTTCTTTATCGTACAGATATGGATGCCCTGCCCATAGAAGAAAAGACAGGTTTACCGTATGCCAGTACAGCCCGGGGAATTAACGTTGCAGGTAATGAAGTTTATGTTATGCATGCCTGCGGGCATGATCTTCATATGACTGTTTTCATCGGAACAGCACGCGCGCTGGTGAAAGCGAGAAATGAATGGAAAGGAACTTTGGTCATGGTAGCGCAGCCTGCTGAAGAAAACGGACAAGGGGCAGATATGATGTTCAAAGCAGGGTTGTACCAGAAAATTCCCCGGCCTGACTATGCTATCGCCTTGCACGATCACGCGGGATTGGAAGCCGGAAAGTTAGGATATAAAGAGGGTCCGTTTATGGCCGGAGTAGATATGGTGGACATGACCGTGTATGGAAAAGGCGGCCATGGTGCAGCACCCCATACGACTATTGATCCGATTGTGCTGAGTTCGGAAATCATCCTGGCATTTCAAACAATCGTGAGCAGAGAAATAAACCCTTTGGATGCGGCCGTCATAACGGTGGGTTCCATACATGGTGGTTCTGTACATAATATTATACCGGATGAGGTTAAGCTTCAGCTCACGCTGAGATCTTATTCTGAAGCAGTAAGAGAAAAGATGATTGCTTCCATGAGGCGGATAAGTAAAAATTTGGCATTGGCCAAAGGATTGCCGGAAGAAAAAATTCCTGTTATCAACATCCGCGAACCCTATATCCCCGCCACAGTGAATGATGCCGCTCTCACGAATCGTGTAGTGCAGGTTTTTGAAGATAATTTTGGAAAAAACCAGGTGGAGGAGATGCCCGCCTACACACTTGGCGAAGACTTCAGTCGCTTTGGTATGCAGGATATTAAAGTACCCATATTCATGTTCTGGCTCGGCACCGTCGATCCCCGGAAAGTAGAAACGGCTAAAGAAAACGGAGAGTCATTACCATCATTGCATTCACCTCTGTTTGCTCCCCTCCCGGAAGTATCTATAAAGACAGGAGTGAGAGCCATGGTGCTGGTAACCTTTGAACTTTTTAAAGGAAAAGTGAAACAATGATAACGTATAGGATTTTAATATTTTCAAAATTGTCGGTTTTTCCAAAGATTTTATCCGGAGCCCGGGTTCCGGAGTTATTACTTCTTTTTCTGCTTGTTTTGAGCGGTAAGCCAATACAAGCTGGCGCAGAAGTAATATTTTCAGAAATAGATACTGTGGGCAAGAGTCGGTTAAGCGTGGCTACTTTTGACTTAGATGTTACACCTCCGGTGGGTTATCGGTTACCCTACAACGTAGAAATAAACAAATGGGATTTAGGATTGCGTGCGAAGGGCATGGTTCTCATTGGGGCAGGCAAACCGATTGTTCTTTGTGCGTTAGATTGGATAGATCTTAGCAACGAAGGAATGGTTTTATTCAAGAAAGCCCTGGCAACGGCTGCCGGCACCACTCCGGAAAGGGTAACCGTGCATACGCTCCATCCGCACGATGCGCCCGGCTTTAATCCCAGTGCAGAGAAAATCATGCTGGAAGCAGGATTAGAAGTGGACAGCTTGTTTGGTGGGATGGATGGATCGTGGGGCAGGAAAGTGATCCCGCAGTTGGCGGAGGCTGTAAAGAAGTGTTTGCAACACGCCCATCCTGTTGATGAGCTCGGACTCGGAAAAGCAGCCGTTCGCGAAGTAGCATCGAACCGAACCGTGTACAGAGGTGCAGACGGAAAAGTGATTCGGACACGCTTTTCAAGTACGGGTACCGATACGCTTCTGCGTAAACTTCCGGAAGGAACAATTGATTCTATCGTATCCGTAATCAGTTTCTGGAATAAAGGTAATCCGGTAGCTGTGCTCAGTTTCTATGCTACCCATCCCCAGAGTTATTACCTTACCGGCGTTGCGAATCCTGACTTTGTGGGGGTTGCCCGCTTCTTCCGTCAGTTGGAGGTCCCCGATGCCCTGCATATCCATTTCAACGGGGCAAGCGGTGATGTGGCAGCCGGAAAATACAATGACGGGTCACATATTAACCGCCTTATCCTTGCCCGGAGATTAGCCGATGGCATGAAAAGAGCATGGGACGCCACACAGCGACAACCCATTACAGCGAGTGACATTGACTGGTGGGTACAACCGGTTTTGTTGCCTCCGCATGAAAAAATATATCGGTTGAGGGAAAAACTCCTTGCAGGAGACACTACCATCAGTAGTAGTTATATAGCCGAGCAATTGGCCTGGCTGAAGCGGTATGAAGCCGGTATAACGGTAGATTGTTCCTGTCTTAAAATGAAAAATTCGAGAATCCTGTTTATGCCCGGAGAATTATTTGTCGAGTATCAACTAAGGGCGAAAGCGATGCGTCCCGATCTTTTTGTAGCGATGTCTGCATATGGGGACAGGGGAATGGGCTATATAGGAACAGCGGAAGCTTATCGCTACGGCGGATATGAAACGGAACGTGCTTCTAAAGTTTCGTCTAAGGCTGACGCTATTCTAATGGAAGCTGTTCGTAAGCTATTGAGTAACTGATCCCGTTTGTGGATCGGAAACAAAAAACAGAATAAGTGAAATGATATATTCATTATGAGAAGGAGCAAATTTTTTAAGACTTCGATGCGTAAAAGCCATCAACTGTTTTTTACGGCGGGTAAAGCGTGCGTCCTGTTTTTCGTATTAGCATCGTGGCCGTTGTCCCATGCCTTAGCCGGTCATTCACCGGATGGCGGACGCCACCAGGGCGAGGGATTGCGTATTTCCACCTTCGACATTGACGTAACTCCGCCCGTAGGTTATCACCTGGCTTACGATCCAGAAATAAACAAATGGGATTTAGGATTGAGGGCTAAGGGAATTGTTCTCCTGGGCGTGGGAGAACCTATCGTGCTGTGCGCCATTGATGCGATAGGCATCAGCAACCAGGGACATGAGGACTTTAGAAAAGCATTAGCATTTGCAGCGGGTACTTCTAAAGAACGGGTAGCCGTACACGCGCTTCACCAGCACGATGCTCCGCGGTATGATCCGGGAGGAGAGAAAATTCTGCTGGACGCCGGTATTGATCCTGCCGGGTTAAATAGCACCTGGGGAAGAGAGACAATTGACCACCTGGTAAAGGCCATCAGCGCGTCGCTGAAATCAGCTCAACCGGTAAACTACTTCGGATGGGGAGAAGCTTTTGTCCATGAAGTGGCATCTAACAGAACGGTTTACCGGGGCGCAGACGGCAAGGTGATACGCCCGCGTTTTTCCAGTACAGGCACGGATTCCCTGTTGCGAAAATTACCGGTGGGTACCGTTGATTCCACGGTAACCGTTGTCAGCTTTTGGAACAATGATAAGCCGGTTGCGGTTTTAAGTTTTTTTGCTACCCATCCGCAGAGTTATTACCGGACAGGCGTTGCCAATCCCGATTTTGTAGGAGTTGCCCGTTTTTTCCGTCAGTTAGCCGTACCTGATGCATTGCATATCCATTTCAACGGAGCGGGCGGAAACGTGGCGGTGGGAAAATACAATGACGGGTCGCATATCAACAGGCTGCTTCTAGCAGAGCGCCTGGCAGACGGAATGGAGAGGGCGTGGAAATCCACGCAGCGACAAACGATAACAGCGAAAGACATCAACTGGTTTGTGGAATCGGTTGCTTTACGTCCAAATCAAAAGATATATAACTTAAGGAACAAGATTCAAATGAGTGAAGCATCTGTAAAAAATATGAGTGACGCGTATGATCTCGCCTGGCTGAATCAATATGAAGCTGGTAAAAAAGTAGATTGTGCCGTCCTGAAAATAAAAAACGCGAACCTGCTGTTTATGCCGGGAGAATTGTTTGTCGAGTATCAGATTGAAGCAAAGAAGGCAGGAAGGAACCGTTTAGTGGCCATGTCAGCCTATGGTGATTATGGGCCGGGATATATAGGAACTGCGGAAGCCTACCAGTATGGAGGCTATGAAACCGAGCGGGGATCGAATGTTACCGCCGAAGCGGAAGCAGTGCTTATGAAAGCCATTAGCAATTTGTTGAACAAATAATAGTCAGGTAAAATAAAAATTGTATCAGATGAAACAATCTAAACGCAGCAGCTATTCGATTCTGTTATTGTTATTCTCTTTCCTGTACCTGACGGGGTTCAGTCAGGATAAGAGTCATTTTCAGTGGAAAGCGGGTACCGCGAGGTTAAACATTACGCCACAACAATCCATGTGGATGGCCGGATACGGCAGCCGGACAAAGCCGTCAGAAGGTAAACTGACGGATATTTGGGTGAAGGCGTTGGCGTTGGAAGACAAAGCGGGAAACCGGTCAGTATTGGTAACCATGGACCTGGTGGGCGTTCCTAAAAAAGTATCGGAGGAGATAAGAGACGCGTTGAAAGGAAAGCTGGGATTATCAAGATCGCAGATTATTTTAAATACCTCCCATACGCATTCAGGCCCTGTGCTCTCGGATGCTTTGTTTGATATTTACCCATTGAATGACGCGGAAAGAGATAAAATTGCCCAATACACAAAATGGTTGACGAATGCGGTCATTAAAATGGTTGGGGAATCGTTTCAAAAGATGGTCCCCGTAGATGTTTACTCAGCGAATGGCATTACCCGGTTTCAGGTTAACAGAAGAAATAACTCAGAAGCCCTCTTAACCTCTATTACGCATCTGAACGGCCCGAATGATTATGCGGTACCCGTTATCAAAGTTGTGGACAAGTCGGGGAAGATGATAGCAGTAGCTTTTGGCTATGCATGTCATAATACCGTATTGAGTGGCTACGAATGGTCTGGCGACTATGCAGGATTCGCACAGATTGATTTAGAAAAGACATTCCCCGGAACGATGGCTCTGTTTTTTCAGGGTTGTGGTGCAGACCTGAATCCTTTACCACGACGAACAGTCGCAGTTGCCAAACAATACGGGCAGGAGTTATCATCCGCAGTACAGGCTGTATTGGGCGAGGACATGGAATTATTATCAGGTCAGATTAAAACGGCCTATAAGGAGATAGATTTACCCATGAACGCTCCCATGCCCAGAACGGAAATGGAACAGATGGCTAAGAAGAATAGCGGCTATCAAAGCAGGTGGGCATCCAGATTGCTGAAAGAATTAGATCAGGGAAAATCACTCGATCGGAGTTATCCCTACCCGGTGCAGGTATGGAAGCTGGGTGAGCAACCCATGGTTATCTTAGGGGGAGAAGTGGTGGTGGACTATGCAATTGATCTCAAAAATATCTTCGGCCAAAATCTGTTTGTCCTTGGTTACTCCAACGACGTGATGTCCTATATTCCTTCTGCCAGAATCTTACGAGAAGGCGGTTATGAAGGCGCGCTGGCTCCTATAGTTTATGGGTTGCCGGCTACCTGGAGAGCTGACGCCCAATCATTGATTTATGAAACCGTCCTGGAACTGGCTGAGGAGGCGAGTATCCCCATACCCACGAAAAAGATTGAATAACCGGTTATTTAAACTAAGAAAGTATGTCTTCAAGAAGCATTCTAATTTTTTTCTGTTTACTGATGATAGGGATTTCTGCCGAAGCGAAGATTTCAGGTGATGAGAAGAAAGACCAGAACAAGTACGTAAACTCGACCGGCGATGGAGAGAACGGCTGGGAAGCCGGAATATCCCGACGGGTATTGAGTCCCACAACGGATGTGTGGCTGGCTGGCTATGGCACAAGAAGAACCATAGAGGAGAAAGTACACGATATCTGGGCGAAAGTATTGGCTTTGAAAGACCCGCGGGGAAAGCAGGTGGTCATGGTGACAACCGATCATCAGGGGATGTCGCGATTGATTTATGAAGACCTGTTTCAAAAGCTTAACGAACGCTTTCATCTCGACCGTTCCGAGTTTATGCTTACGTTCTCTCACAATCATTCTGGGCCGCGCCTCCGGGGAGATTTGGTAGATTATTATCCAAGCGATGATGAAGAGGACAAACGGGTGGATGAATATTCAGACTGGATGGAAGGGCAAATTATAGAGGCTGTTGCAGAAGCGTTGAATAATCTTCAGCCGGTTGATATGTTTAAGGGAGAAGGAGAATGTGATTTTGCCGTGAACAGAAGAGATAATAAAGAATCTGAGGTACCGGAATTACTCGCTGCCGGTAAGTCGTTAAAAGGTGTTACGGATCATTATGTTCCGGTTTTATCGTTGAAAAACAAAGATGGGAAACTTATAGCTTTATTATTTGGTTATGCATGTCATCCTACAACTCTCTCCGGTAATCAGTTGTTGGGTGATTATCCGGGGTTTGCCCAGATAAATCTGGAAAATCGTTACCCCGGAGTTACAGCTATGTTCTTTAACGCTTGCGGGGCGGATATGAATCCGCTGCCCCGACGTACAATAGAACTCTGCGAAAAATATGGAAAGATGTTATCGGATGCGGTTGAAGAAGTCATAGAAAAACCGATGTTTCCTGTATCTCCGGGTTTACGATCCGCGTTCCGCTTTGTCAAATTGAATTATGAAGAAGTGGTTACAGTAGAGAAGTTAAAGCCGCTGACTACCGGAGGTAGCGATATTCAATCCCGTTGGGCCAGGCGGATGCTGAATGTGCTTGATAAAGGATTAGTACTCCCTTCCGCATATCATTACTATCCGGTTATGGCCTGGCAATTAGGGAAGGAGTTGCTTTTTATAGGAACGGGAGGAGAAACCGTGGTGGATTACTCTCTGCGTTTCAAAAGAGAATATGGAGTGGGAAACACCTGGGTTTTTGGTTATACGAACACAATGGTTGCCTATATACCATCACGACGCGTGTGGGAAGAAGGTGGTTATGAAGGCGGACCCCATTTGGATGAGTATGGTCATCCCGCCTGGAGATGGGCGGGCGATGTAGAAGATCAGATTGCCAAAGGCGTACATGAAGTGGTGAGAAAGGCCAGAAAGAAAAAGTAAAACTGAAATTGATAAGAACAATTTGAAGTAAACGATCATGAGTTTCTTTGTGGCAATAAGGTATGCAGTCACTGGAATCAAAGTCTTTTTTAAAACGGAGCGGAACGGACAAATTCAGCTTGGGATATCCGTACTGGTAATATTACTGGGATTTATTCTTAAAATAGAAAGGACCGAGTGGATAGCTATACTATTTTGTATTATGCTGGTAATAGGCTTCGAGATGATCAATACTGCTATTGAAAACCTATGTAATCTGGTTCATTCCGATTATCATCCACGAATCAAAATAATAAAAGACCTGAGCGCGGGAGCAGTGCTGATGGCGGCTATACTTAGTGCAATAATCGGAACCGTTATTTTCTTCCCGAGGATAATGACGTTGTTTTAGAAATCGACCCCTAAAGAAAAATACCATATGGGCTTTCCGCTAAAAAATCCGGTCATGGGCCATCCTGCATCCACTCTCAGAAAATATCCCAACAATGTGCTTCTCAATCCGAAGCCGTAGCCGCCTGCGAAAGGTCCTACTCCACTGCCTTTTAAGGTAACCCTTATCGGCCCGTCTACATAAGTTTGGTAAGGACGCGAAATCTTATTATATGCCCCGTTCCAGGCAGAGCCGAGGTCAATGAATTGTATCAACTGAAAATTTCTTACAAAAGCATTATTGATAGGCCGGCTCAGCAGTGTGGTGAATACCGGTAATCGGAATTCACTGTTGATTACTACCGCATTGTTACCATTGGCGACGTTCTGTTTGTAGCCTCGCAGGTTAACAGCTAACGATTGGTAAGCGTAGGTCATATCCGGTGCAGGCGGATTGCTATTATTAAACTTAGGTGCAATCCAACTGTCTGAGCCTCCTAAGTAATAAAGAATTTTCTGGCTACCCCACGAGATATCTACCGCGCCCCTCGCTGCCCAGATAAAGTTGCGATAGATGGGATAATAATAGCGGACGTCCGTACCTACGTTGAAGGTGAGTTTACCCTCTTTATTCTTGGTAAGGTCTGTATTGATATCACTATAAATCTTATACCTTAACCCGTTCCATATATTAAGCGTGGGATTTATGGTATTGTCGTGCACATATTCCAGGTGCGTAAGCAGGGAGTTCTTCACGGTGTCGCCAATGGCGGTAGCGGGCGGGTAGTTCACAAACGTCTTAATAGCTACCCGGTCGTTTCGCAGCGCCACATGCGCCCGCAGGCTCCTCACTCTATCCAGGGGATAAGAAAGATTTACCTGGTAGATATTGCTGAATAGTTTGTTTGGCAGGACACTCAGCGGAAAGTCATCCTGTTTGTAAAAGGGGTAATCCGTTACCGTTGAACGATAATAGGTGAGTCCCCAGTCCAGTCGCTTGCGCATATTGTAAAAACTGAGTAGCACATCTTTGTCGTCTAAATTTAGTCCGATACGAAAGCCACCTATAAATTTTATGTCTTCAAAAAGATCCGAAACGCCTATTCGTACAATACCGTTTAGGTTTGAGCTTCCATTCGTAAGATAAATAGGTCCGCCTCCTCCTCCGTATGGCTGCCAGCGTGTTAGGAGGACGGAGTTATTGAATCCGGAGACTGAGTATTCCGTTGCAAATTTCAGCCGGTAATCGTATAATTTCGCTTGTGATAATGTGGATGGTGCTACGGTAAGTTCGTTCAAATGATATGCTCTCCCGAGTCTTGAACTGTCAGGAGCCTCATCCTCGAATTCGCTCTGAAACTCATTTCCCGGTACAACAGCAGTATCGGGCGTTACCGGTTGATAAAAAGTGGCGGTTCCCGCTGCGGCTCTTTCCTGCTCCATCACTTTTTTCATGTACTCTGTCGGGCGAACGTTCACGTTCCTTTTCTTCAATGCGTCGTCATTTACCTTCAGTTTATATAACAATTTCAAATTTCCTTCCTGGCGTACTTCTGAAACCTGTCCAAAATCACCGGCTATTCTTGTTTCCTGCAGGCTGCTCTGATAATTGGTGATCGGAAATGAATAAGCTGAATCGGTGGTAACAGAAATATAGCCAATCGAATCCGGAGCAGTTTTGTTCCAGACCTGTAGAATTGAGTCCAGCTCTGCCGGTTCGGGATTCCGTAATAATTCATCGCCCACCCGGTAAACCGTGTCAACTCCAGCCTTGCGGGTGGTGAAAAATCCCGCATAACGATTGGCAATACCCATTTCATCATTTACGAAGGTGAAGTGGTTGGTATTATACTGCATCGGGTAGCGTGCGTTTCCGTTCTTAATATTGGTTAGCTGTGAGATTTGTCTGAATTCGGTACGGTTCCAGTTGTCAACCAGAAAAATATTAAACCGGTTATTTGAGGGTAGCGCCGTATCACTGTTTAGGGCATTTCCCGAAGGGCGATTGGATGAAAAGATGATACCGGTTCTGTTAGGAAAAGCAACAAACGAAGGATCCAGGTCATCGTATACATCATGGGTAATTTGATTCAGGGTCTGCTCGTTGATTTTATAAACGAAAATATCTGAATAGCCGTTATTAACCGCACTGAACAGTAAGGTGTTTTGGTCAAGCATATACTTCACGTCCAACACCTGACCAAATTCTTCCGGCAATTCCTGTTTAAACTTCTTCAGTCGGGTTGCAAGATCGTAAACAAACATTTTTAGTTTACTCTTCTCACTGTAAATAACCACCAGTTGAGACCCTTTGGGATCCCAGGCCAGGAGCGGATAATTGGGGTTGATTTCATTTTGATTATCCAAAACGCCTGACTTCAAAAGGATTTTTCTCTTGTATCCGAAGTCTTCCAACTCAATCCGGTAAATACCTTTTTTAAACCGTACCACGGCATAGGTATTGTTTCTTGGATTGGGATTTGCCTGAAAACGGTAATAGTCCAGGTTTTTATTGATTTCTTCAATCGTAACAACACTGCCTTTCGGTGCGTTCCTTCTCCCTTTCAGGTCTTTATAATACTTGTCGGATTCTTTTTCCATGAACTCCTTCAGTACTTCCTTAAATTTTTTCTTGGTTACTTTTAGACTGGCAGAGTTAAGGCTCTTGTATATTCTTGCCAAATAGAGAAAATAGGTCACGTTGTCTTTCCGGTAATTATCCGCTATGAATCTCCAGAATGCGTGACCGGCTAACTCCGGTTTATCGAAGGCAAACTGATAAAAACTTCTGTAGTCTCCCGAAAGCAGCGCCGACTTTAGCTTATCGTCCAGTGCAGGGCTCCAGTTTTCGCCGGCATATTTCACGTACCCGTCTGTCAGCCATTTTGGTAAATCAAGCAGCGCCTGATTGCTGGCAAACTCACCCAGGTCATCTCCAAAGAGCAGGTTTTCAAGTAGCACTTTTGCAATACCCTCTCTGATTTGAATTCTCAGGTTTTCGTGGTTCCCGTCGAAATAAACAATCATTTTATTATTCACAAACCGCGTCACACCGCCGGTGTTTTGCCAGTCAATTCCGAGCCCGATATTTGACTGTTGCAATTCATCAAAGGAGTTGTACACAACAATATTAATCCGGCGCTGAGAACCATATTCCACAAAGTCCTCCATCCCGGGCAATTCCTTTTCTGCTATTTGGGCGGCATACTTTCCGAGTGCTAGCCCATTTTGACTAAAGTAAACGTTAAAATTTCTGCTTTGATAAAACCGCCATTTCATTTTTTTATACTGCACCCTGTTTTTCCCGAACTCTTCTGCGTTCACCTGAGAAAATACGGGCTGACTCATCATCCATAAAAGCACAATTCCAAAAATACCCACTATATAATAACAAGCCTTATTCTTTGTGATTCCCATAATTTCGCACATTCTTAATTCAATAAAATTAGCGTTTTTAAGCTATAATCAAGCATTATGTTTCTTGTTAAAGTTTTCATATTTAGCCCCGTACAAGAGAATACCTATCTGTTATATAACGATCAGAAAGATTGTATTATCATAGATCCCGGTTGTTACTTCGACAAAGAACGGGAAGAACTGGCATCTTTCATAGACCTTAATGCTTTAAAACCGAAATTATTGCTGAATACGCATTGTCACCTGGATCATGTTTTCGGCAATAAGTGGGTATCCGAAGAATACGGTTTGATTCTCCATCTTCATGAAAAGGAAAAGCCGGTGCTGGATTATGCACCCACTTCAGGTTTGATGTGGAACCTACCTTTTGATAATTATACGGGAGAATTGACGTATGTACGCGAACATGACAAGCTAAAGTTGGGTGATGGTGAATTAGAGGTGTTTTTCACCCCCGGTCATTCTCCGGGTAGTGTGGTGTATTATTGCCGGGAGCAACAATTCGTTATAGGAGGAGATGTATTGTTCCGGATGAGTATTGGCCGGACGGATTTGCCAGGCGGCAATCATGAACAGTTGATAGCAAGCATAAAGAACCGCCTGTTTCCCTTGCCGGATGAAACCATCGTGTATCCCGGACACGGCGACCCAACTACCATTGGATTTGAAAAAAAGCATAATCCCTTTGTAGGTATGAGTATCTGAGATGTGAAGTATAGGGCGCCCGGCTGAAGCGTGACCTGGCAGGTTGGCGGTTGTACGTCGTTCCCCCGGGGTGAAAGCGCTTACATAGCAGCCTCCGAAATACTGCCCATTTGTTTCAGATAGGCCTTGATAAAAAGAGCGCCTAAATTCTTATAGGGAGGGATATAATTATCGAATCTTTCTTTGGCATCTCCCGAAGAAAACTGCTGGGAAAGGTCTCTCCATATCGTAAGCCACTCGATATCTTTTCCGACTTTCAAATCATCGTTGATGGCTTTAAGAATCGGCTCGTTGATGATCCGGGTGCCCACTTCTTTTGAGGAGATGATATGGGCATCGGGACAGGTTTTCAACACGTCGTCCAAATTATGGAACCCACCGCAGGAGCCCAGTATGACTATCTTTGAGGATGGCGCAAGGTTGCGGATGGTGGAGCCGACCCAATAGCTGTGTCCGCGATGGATGGTAATACCCGGTTCCAGTTTATTCTTTTCTAAATATTGTTGTAAATGCAATTGCGCCACCGAATCAAGCCCTTTTTCGTAATCCAGGGGAAGGTTAGCGAAAATATATACCGGCCTTCCTTTCAGCGACCTGATTTCAACCCATTCTGCCTTTCGCTTCACATTCCATTCTGCCCCGGTAAACATGCTCATGAAATTGGCATAAGATTCTTTACCGTCCTGGTCGCCGTAAAAGAATACCTGTTGGACAATTCTGCTGCTATCGTCCTGCAGGTCTTTATAGTTTACCCGGTAAATGGGCGGTATATTCAGTTTGGAGGAAATGTCAATGGAACTATCCTGCGATGACTGAAAAATAATCTGCAGAATATTATATATAGCGACGGCACGTTTATCGTGTTTCTTCTCCGCCTGGGTGAGATTCTTTTCAATTTCCTGGTCTATCAGTCTTTTTACAGAAGGATTGTTAATACTGCCATAAGAGTCGGCTACGTCCACGGCATCTTCCAGCGTACCGCTTTTTTCAAGTCCTCTGACAAAAGCCATCATCAATCTTTGTGAATTGCTATCGGGCATCGTTTGCAAAAACTCATCCAATTTATTATAACCTGCTGCCAATCGGATGAATTTTTTGAAACGGTCAAATTGTACGCTCATTAATAAGGTATCGCCGGAGGGTACGGACATGCGTTGCATCATGCGGTTGAATATACCCTTATAGCTTGAAGTGTACATTACGTCTTCCCCCAAAACAATGAGATAATATAATTCCTGGGGAGTGAGCGGTTCTACAATTTTAAACCGGATATTATCAGGAGAGTCATGCAGGGCATTCACTTCTTCTATAAAAATATTCTTAGCCCGATCCTGCAGTTTAACGAGGAGTTTATCGTGAGCTAATGGCGTATCTTTTTTGATTAGCCTCTCTGCATAACTTATCTGGGTTTTTACAAGCAGCCTGTAATATAGCAGGTTATCGTTCATGGACTGAAATATCTCCGGCATGGTCAATTTTCCGTGAACGATTTCATCCAGGAAGGGATAGTACTGCTGGCCGCTTTTGCTGTTTGCGATGGCAGAAATTGTTTTAACCAGAGGATCGGTATTTCTACTTATCAGGCGTCCGGTTTGCGTTCGTGTAGCTGCCGCATAATCATAAAGTTGATTGGGATTCCGATGGGCGGCTTCTTTGACGAGACTGTCTGCAAAAGGAACATTATAATACTGCTCCAGCATGGGAAGTATTCTCTCCGGAAATTTCGCACAGAATTTTCTGAATAATATAATCCGGGAGGCTTCGAAGCCCTGGTTCTCGTACATCGCACTCCCCGACCCGTTAATATTGATATTGCCGACTTCATAAGAACTGCTTTGAACGATGGAACTGATATCCTGGTGTTTGATGTCTGCATACATGAGCGCCTTGTAGTTTTCTATCAGTTCGCCCGCCAGCACCGGGTTAAACGCCCTGTTTCGCCACCCTGCATTGAATCCGTGTAACAGATTTTCAACGCCACTAAGATATTTTACTTTCAGGCGATGGTCAAGGCGTTGGTCAGCTTCAATAGAATCCTTCAGAGCTTCAATTTCTTTAATAATAGCGCCGGTTATCATGGAATTAATAGACATATTAGCGGATGCATTAATCCATTGTCCGTTACCTCCGTTATAGTGAAGCGCTACCTGTTGCTCTTTCTCTATATTTTCATGGTACCGGATTCGTGCGATATCTACTTTCTTTTTTAACGTATCTATATGCGCCGATACGCCCTGAAAGAAGATGAGCAGAAGCGATAGCAATGTGATTGTCTTGTACATATATGTTGAACTGATACAAAATTAAGGATAATCAGTGAAGGGAATTTTACCGGAAATCACCCGCCTGTCTATTTTCCCCGGGATGGATGAACACTCCTTAATGGGTAACGTTATGGGAGAAAATTTAGTGCCAAAATCCCGGGTTGATATAAGAATTTTATTTTTTGACTATTTGGGTGTAGATTTCTTTTTTTGCTTTAGAAACCACGCTTCATGAATCAACGGGAAAGAACAGTACTGATTGCCGACGATGAACCGGATATACTGGAAATTCTTGATTATAGTCTGGCTGCCCAGGGGTATAATCTGTATAAGGCGAAGGACGGGGAGGAAGCGCTCCAAATGGCGGTAAAAGTTAAGCCCGACCTGATTGTACTGGATATTATGCTGCCCTATAAAAATGGGATGGAGGTATGTAAAATACTACGGTCCATACCGGATTTTAAAGAAACTCTCATTATTTTTCTCACGGCCTTAACGGATGAGAAGTCACATGTGAAAGGTTTAGAGTATGGGGCTGATGACTATATCATTAAGCCCGTAAGCCCCAGGGTACTGGTGTCAAAGGTGAATTCGCTGTTCAGGCGGCTACCGCAGACGGACAACTACCGGGCCATCCAGGTTGGCAATATTTTTATTGATCCTTTACAATTTTTAGTGAGGGTGAATGACAGGGAGATTGTGCTTGCTAAAAAAGAGTTTGAATTATTATACCTGTTGGCTTCGGAACCGGGGCGGGTGTTCCCCCGCAATGAAATCCTGGATCATATTTGGGGAACCGACGTGATTGTGGGAGACAGAACGATAGATGTACACATCAGAAAAATTCGTCAGAAGTTAGAAATGAATTCTATATTGACGGTAAAGGGGGTGGGCTACAAATTCGTTATGGAATAATAGCGTGTCCCAATGAATAATATGCTTAGTACAAAAAATATATCGCCCGGACAGTTAGCTGCCTATACATCATTTTTTATTGCATTGCCGGTGGCGGTGGGCGTTTTTTATCTGAAGCCGCTTTGGTGGGCGGCGCTGTTGGCGTTCGGGCTGACCATGGGAGGCAGTTATTTGTTGATATTGTACACTCTTCAGCGTTTTATTTATCGCAAGATTAAGTTGATATATAAATTCATTTATCAAACCAAGGCCAGCAGGAGAGAAGAATTTTACTACAAGACGATACTTCCTCAGAAGAGTATAGACGAGGTAAGTGAAGATGTGGAGAAATGGGCGGAGCAGAAGAAGAAGGAAGTGGAGTTGTTAAAAGCAAATGAGGCCTTTCGAAAAGAGTTTTTACAGAATTTATCACATGAATTCAGAACGCCCATTTTTGCTATCCAGGGTTACCTGGAAAGTTTGCTGGATGGTGGAATTCAGGATGATGAGGTGCGTATCAGGTTTTTGAAAAATGCGTCACGGAATACGACGCGCCTTGTTAACCTGCTTAATGATCTTGATTCTATTACCCGCCTGGAGAGTGGAGAGCAGATATTGGTGAAAGAAAGTTTTGTGGTACAGGATTTAATCCGGGAAGTATTTGATTCGTTATCGGTATTGGCGGCTAAGAAGAACATCACCCTGAGTATCAAAAAGGGATGCGAAGCTCCGATAACCGTTTTTGCTGATAAGGAAAAAATCAGGCAGGTATTCATCAATTTGACGGATAATGCCATTAAATACGGCAAGTCTAACGGAATAGTTGTCGCCAGCACCTACACTACGGATGAGCAGCACGCGCTTATAGAAGTGAGCGACAATGGAATTGGTATCCGGGAAGAGCACATCCCCAGAATTTCAGAGAGATTCTTCCGTACTGACGCAGCGAGGAGCAGAAAAGAGGGAGGCAGCGGTTTGGGATTAGCCATTTGCAAACACATTATAGAAGCTCACGGTCAAAATATACATATCAGAAGTAAACCGGATGTGGGTACAACTTTTGGTTTTACATTATTAACGAGGAAGGAATCTTAGCCTGAAATAATCAATTTATTTCGTAAAACAACTTAGGAATAATACGTTGTTATAAGTATAAATACGGTGCAACCCATTGAATAACCGCATTTTAGACATGAAAAATCTTGTAAGTATCAAAAAACGTTGTAATTTAGTTCTAGTTTTCATAGGGTACGGATTAAAAACGGGCCAGGGTTTCCACCCAGGCCCAAATTTTTACGGATTACTTTCTAAAACTGAGCCCTTTTAATGTGTAAATAAATTCGTTACAAATTAATTTTATCGAATTTGTATCCCTGGCTCGAATAATGGCTCAAAACTTTCGGTAATGTATAGGTTAAATTGCGGTAGGCCTTGGCGCTGTCGTGAAAGACGATAATGCTACCGGGTGCGGTGTTGAGTATTACGTTTTCGAGACATTTTTTTTCGCTTACTTTTTCATCGAAGTCCGCACTTAAAACAGACCATAAAATAATTTTCAACCCCAATAATTTTTTTAGTTGGCTAATCTGCCAGTGAGATATCTTTCCGTAAGGAGGTCTGAAAAGAGATGAATCAATATAGTCCTTTGCTTTTACTACATCCTTCACATAGGCAAGCGTATTTGTTTTCCACCCGTTGAGATGATTGAAGCTATGATTGCCTGTTTGATGTCCTTCGTTGATTACCTGCCGGTAGATATCCGTGTGCGCCGCTACGTTCTTTCCGATACAAAAGAAAGTTGCTTTCGCATCGTGTTTTTTTAATGCATCCAGCACAAAGGGCGTTGCCTCCGGGTGTGGGCCGTCATCGAAAGTAAGGTAGAGTACTTTTTCGCCGGTGGGAATTTCCCAAATACATGGACCGTATAATTTTTTTAGCCACCAGGGAGGCTTAGTAAAATAGATTGACATTATATTCGGCTCTTATTTTATTTGGAGCTAAGGTAATTGTATTCAGCGGGATTGATATATCCCCTTAAATTTGCAACTTATGTCATCTACCAAAAAAGTGAGAGTACGTTTTGCACCCAGCCCCACGGGCGGACTGCACCTGGGCGGTGTGAGAACCGTTTTGTACAACTACCTGTTTGCCAAACAGCATCAGGGGAACTTCATCGTTCGAATAGAAGACACCGACCAGACCCGATATGTACCAGGAGCAGAGGAATATATTTTTAATTGTTTGCAATGGACCGGATTGGAACCGGATGAAAGTGTTGTTCATGGCGGGAAGTATGGACCCTACCGGCAAAGCGAGAGAAAGGAAATATATCGCCCATACGCGGAAGCGTTAGTGGACAAGGGGTATGCTTATTATGCTTTTGATACGCCGGAAGAGCTGGAGAGGATGAGAAAAGATTTCCGGACAACGGATAACCCATCGCCTCAGTACGATCATACCGTTCGGATGAAGATGCGAAATTCCCTGAGTATGCCGCGAGAGGAAGTGGCAAGGCTATTGTCAGAAAATGCCCGGCACGTCATTCGGATTAAGATGCCTGAAAATGAGACCTTGAGTTTTACGGATATCATCCGGGGTGAGGTGAGTTTTAATACCTCGGTAGTGGATGATAAAGTATTGATCAAGGCGGATGGAATGCCTACTTATCACATGGCCGTGGTGGTGGATGATCATCTGATGGAGATCAGCCATGTGTTTAGAGGAGAGGAGTGGCTGTCGAGTACGCCTGTGCATTTATTGTTATGGAAATATTTATTTGGACTTGACGCCATGCCGGAGTGGGCACACCTGCCGCTGATATTGGGGCCGAACGGGAAATTGAGTAAAAGAGACGGCGCTAAATATGGCTTCCCGGTTTTTGCCATGAACTGGAAAGACCCCAAGACGAATGAACTTACCGAAGGATTCAAAGAGAAAGGTTTTCTGCCTGAGGCTTTCATTAATCTCCTCGCGGTTTTGGGATGGAATGACGGCAGTGAACAGGAATTATTCACCAGGGCAGAATTGATTGAAAAATTCTCTCTTGAGCGCGTACAAAGCGGCGGAGCAAAATTTGATTATGAAAAGGCAAAGTGGTTCAACCATGAATGGATTAAAAAATTAACCGCCGAAGAGCTTAAAGAGCCGGTGAGGGATATTTATGAGCAAAAGGGAATAGTGGTTTCTGATGAAAAGAGACTGGTTGAAGTCATTGAACTGATCAGAGACAGGTGACATCTACTCCCCGATTTTTTTACCCAGGGGTCCTTCTTTTTTGAAGCTCCCCGTGAATATGAAACAGCCCCTGTTAAATCCAGGTGGAGCGAGGCTAAAAAGTCCTTCTTTGAAGTGGTCATCCGGCAGGAAAAGGAGGCTGAACACTGGAGCGCAGGAGATTTGGAGATAAGATTCAGGGATCTGGCGACTTCCCGGCAACTTAAACCCAATGAACTGCTGTTGCCGCTTCGCATCATGCTGGTAGGCGCCAGGTTCGGCCCGGGTGTTTTTCAGATCGCAGAACTACTGGGCAGAGAGGAAACCCTGTCGCGGATAGCCCGGTTTTTGAGGGAGGCTGATTTATTATCCTGATCAGATAGAATCCTACCCCTACTCTTTCTTCTTTTTCAGCGTACTAATTCCCAGGGCATGATAAATAGGACAAAAGCTAATGAAAGAGGTTAGGATGAATACCAGCGCAAGAATACCCAATATAATGGCGGTGGTGCCGGAGATCACGTGGGTAAAATAGAGTATGGCAATTACTACGGCCAGCACAAAACGTGTGATCCTGTCTATTTTACTGAGATTCTTTTTCATATCACTATTATTTTAATATTCGTGAAATAAGTCTCATAGAGTAGTGTTTCCTGTTTATCAGC
>JACFNM010000511.1 GCA_019454915.1 Chitinophagaceae bacterium | reverse complement strand
GAAAGACTCAAATAAATCCAACTGCTTATACATAATGCTAAATTAACATTATGCAGGATGAAACAAAAGGAAATGCTGAAATTATCCGTATTTAGTCGAAACTCTGACTGCCGGACGCGGCTAACTTAACAATCCTGTCAAATTGTTCCGGCGACAGGTCGTTGTAAAAGAAATAAACGGGATCCATGTGGTGCTTGTTCTTTCGAACTTCATAATGTACATGTGGGCCGGTTGATTTGCCGGTACTGCCCACCCATCCAATCAGTTCTCCCCGTTTCACCCTTTGCCCCACCTTTACTTTAATGCGGTATTGGTGCCCATAAAGGGTTTCATAGCCGTATCCGTGGTTGATAATCACATGGTTTCCATAGCCATTACCGGTATTACCAGCTAACCGAACTACCCCATCGGCTGTAGCGTAGATAGGCGTGCCTTGAGGCGCAGAAAAGTCCAGGCCGGCATGCCGTTTAACCGTTTTATAAATAGGATCGATGCGATATCCAAAACCCGAAGCCACCCGTTTTAAATCCTTGTTACTGATAGGCTGAATCGCCGGCGTTGCCGCCAGCATCTTCTCCTTATCCTTGATCATATTCTCTATTTCCTGATATGACTTCTTCTGAAAAGCAATCCGGCTGAGTAGATTATCTACGGTAGCGGCTATAGAATATGCCAGTTCATTATCCCTCATACCTTCCGCTAACACCATTTCCTTCTGTTTTTCCATACGCTTGGCACGGGCGCTGTCCGGAATCGGATCCGCTTCAAAAATTTCACGATAAACATGGTTATCCCGCTCTTCCAGTTCGGCCATCTGCTGTTGCAGCAGTTTCATTTTACTATTCAAAAGGCGATAATCTTCCTTCATACGGGTATTCTCCTGCCTCATCAGCCTCTCTTTAGGAGAATCCAGTAATCTGAAAGCAAATAATACGATAATTACGGCGGTCACCAATGCGGTGGCTATAAATCCCAGGATACGCAGGAGTTTTACCCTCAGTGGTGTTACCAGTTTTTCGTAGCGGAGTGAATTAGTATTATAATAATATTTTATCTTTTTCATGAAGCTGGTTTCTGAAAGCCGGCTTATATAGCATTACATAAAATCCAACTATAATTTAATTACTTTTGCGGCTTATTTCCGCCTATTGGCAAATATAAAATTTAAAGACTCATTCCCCATAAAAATTATAACGGAGTTATGATGACTTCAGTACAAATCAGGCAGGCTTTTCTTGATTTTTTTCAATCAAAACAACATCGTATCGTATCATCGGCTCCTATTGTGGTTAAAAACGATCCCACACTTCTGTTCACCAATGCAGGAATGAATCAGTTCAAGGATTATTTCCTGGGCAATAAAACGGCTCCCTATTCACGCGTCGCCAACACGCAAAAATGTCTGCGCGTCAGCGGTAAACACAACGATCTGGAGGAAGTGGGCGTAGATACCTATCATCATACGATGTTTGAAATGCTGGGAAACTGGAGCTTTGGCAATCCTGCTAAACCGGACGAAGGTTATTTCAAAAAAGAAGCCATTGCCTGGAGTTGGGAGTTATTGACGCAGGTATACAAAATACCCATTGACCGGATTTATGTCACCATTTTTGAGGGCGACGACCAGGAAGCCCTTCCCAAAGATGAAGAATCTTATCAGGAATGGAAGAAAATCATCGCGGAAGACCGGATTCTCAGCGGAAAAAAGAAAGATAATTTCTGGGAAATGGGCGATACCGGGCCTTGTGGTCCCTGTACCGAGATCCATCTTGATTGCAGAAAGGATGAAGAAAGAAAAAAGCAGGACGGTAAATCATTAGTCAATAGCGATCATCCACAGGTGATAGAAATCTGGAATCTCGTATTTATTCAGTTCAACCGGTTAAAGAACGGGAAACTTGAACTCCTGCCGGCCAAACACGTGGATACCGGGATGGGATTTGAACGCCTCGTCAGGGTCCTGCAAAATAAAAATTCCAACTACGATACGGATATATTTACGGGAACCATCAATGAGATAGAGAAGATAACCGGACAGGTGTACGACTTTGACGATAGTAAACCATCAATTGCCTTCCGGGTTCTCGCCGATCATATCAGGGCAATTTGCTTCACTGTTGCCGATGGTCAGTTGCCTTCCAACACGGGGGCAGGATACGTAATAAGGAGAATATTGAGAAGGGCTGTCAGATATTATTATTCCTACCTTCATTACAAGCAGCCGCTGCTTTACCAGTTGGTACCCACCATTAGCGAACAGTTCAAACCGGTTTTCCCGGAATTGAGCCAGCAAACGGCATTCGTCAGCAAAGTAATCAAAGAAGAGGAAGAAGCCTTTCTGAGAACATTGGAAAAGGGACTTCGCCGAATTGATGACATCATCAAGTCAGCCGGCGGAAATCCGATTATATCCGGGAAGGATGTTTTCG
>JACFNM010000510.1 GCA_019454915.1 Chitinophagaceae bacterium | reverse complement strand
TAACGGAGTTAAGATTCTCGCCGGCTTCAGCTACCTGTCGGTTTATTTCGTCACTATCTTCTTTCGCCTGTCTGGTTTTGTCATTGACTTTTTGAGATGCTGTCAGGGCTTTGTTTTGAGCTATTAAAGCGGAAGCGGTCATTGTATTCAATGCCAGAAACAAGCCGAAAATCTTCAGCATATTCGTTTTTGCCATAGTCTATGGATTTATTACGGAAAACGTATATTTCAAATCAATTGGTATATAGTCAACTAAATAAATTTGACAAAAAGTGAGCGAAGCGTTTCCTTTTGAATGGTGCAGTAGGTGGAAGGGAGCATAACGGGACGGAATATTTGTCTTCGATGCAGCAATCGAAATAGTATGCGTGAGTTTCATAGAATCGTTTTGTATCCGGTTATCAGATATCCCATCCTGATATTTTTCAAAGGCCGTCATGTTTAATTTCTGACGGATTTTTCAGATAATAATGAGCTGATTCCTAATGACTTTCATCATTTTGATTCGGATGATTCATTCAATTATATCCATAGCAACTGATTCTGGTTTCCGAGGATTAGGCTTGAGGTATTTTAGAGCGGATTACCCACAATTTGGGGTAGAAAATGACCGATTTATTTCCCATATTTGAATGAAGAAGCGGCGAGGGGAACAATGTGAGCCCAGGATATTAATGCGAATCAACTTAACGTTCAACTATCTTTTTATGAGCATAAAAGGTATCTTATTATTAACCCTGTTATTATTTGCTATGGAATCTTTCACGCAGCGTATGCTTATCCCCTTTAAGAATGATAAGGATAAATGGGGCTTTAGGGATATGATGGATGATAAAGTGGTGATTAAACCTCAGTATGATGAAACCGGATTCTCTTTTAAGAGTGGACTTTGCTGGGTACGACTGGATAAAAAATATGGATTTATCAACGAAGACGGAAGGATGATCGTTCCCGCCACTTATGATTTTGCCGGTGAATTTTCCGAAGGGTTAGCCGTTGTGAATATCGGAAGAAAAGTAACTGAGGATATCGGTGACTATGTTCCGGGGAAGTTTGGGTTTATAGACAGTACGGGTAAGGTAGTGGTTCCGCTTCAGTATTCCCGCGCTGAATTTTTTCATGAAGGCCGGGCATTGGTAGAAAAGGATGATAAGATTGGTTTTATCGATCTAAACGGTAATCTTGTTATCCCCGCTATTTATTATGCGGGCGATTTGTATTTCAAAAATGGTAAGGTCCAGGTAAGCTTAGAAAATGGAGATGAGATTTATATTGATAAAGACGGAAACCGGGTTGAGGAGTAGTGTTGGTTTATCCTTGATGGTATTATAATCGCTAAATTACCGAAGGGAATACCCGGATAGGAGATATTATATCCTCATTGAATGAGGATCAATCATTCGTCTCCTTATTACCGTTAGCTGTTTCTAATTAATCACTTGCATTTCTGCGCTAATGCTTGTTTCTGATTTCTTCCAATAATGCAGCCAATTCCTTCACCTTCTCCGGATGCGTGGCTGCCACATTGTTTTTTTCACCGGGGTCTTTTTGTAAGTCATATAACTGGGGCTGTTCGTCAACGCCTGTTTCGATATTTACTTCCTGCACGAGTTTGGGACCTCGTCCCGGTTCTATATACTTCCAGTTATTCTGAACAATGGCTAAAACCCGCCCGTGCTCTACCAAAGCAGTTCTTCCTGTTTGAGATTGTCCGCTCAATGCAGCCCATTGATTTTCGCTATCCGGCGCTTCGCCGGCCGGAACCGGCTGTTTGAGAAGATGGGCGAATGAACGGATCAAATCGATATGGCTTATCAAAGCAGCAGAAGTGCCCGGTTTTATTTTTCCCGGCCAACTGATGATCCACGGAATCCGTGTCCCTGCCTCAAAAATACTGTATTTGCCACCTCGGAAGGGACCAAAAGGATTGTGCCCGTTTTGCCGCGTTACTGCACCATCCTGATAACCGTCATCTAACACCGGGCCGTTATCACTGGAAAACACAATAATCGTACTTTTCTCCAATCCCAGTGCCTGTACCTGTTTCATGATTTCTCCAACCGTCCAGTCTAATTGCAGAATGGCATCACCGCGAAAACCTAATTTACTTTTCCCTTTAAACAATGTGGCCGGCATCCTCGGAACATGAGGTTCGGTTAACGAAAAATACAGGAAGAAGGGTTCTTTATGTTTTTGCTGAATGAATTCCTTTGCCTTTGCCAGGAAGGTGAGTGAAAGCTCTTCATCTGTCCATCTTGCGGTATGGCCGCCGCTCATATAGCCTATCCGGCCGATCCCGTTAACGATGGTCTGGTCGTGACCATGTGAGGAATGCATTTTTAATAACTCCGGATGTTCTTTGCCCGTGGGGTCGTTGCCTATTTTATGCTCATAATTTACTTCAATCGGATCGGTTTTGTCTAAAGCGATTACCGATTGGTT
>JACFNM010000509.1 GCA_019454915.1 Chitinophagaceae bacterium | reverse complement strand
GAATGTTATTGGAATGGGAGATAAGTTTGTTTGGTCACCTGATTTGAATATTAGCGACAGGAATATCGCAAATCCCATTGTGAACCCACTTTCTAATACGCTATATATTGTGAATGTACTGGATAAAAATGGGTGTAAGGGTTCTGACTCAGTATTTGTTAAGGTTGATTTTTCTGATATCCCTTTTTTAGAATTGCCCAATGCTTTCACTCCCAATAGCGATGGAATTAATGATTGCTATGGACTTAAGCAGTTTAAAAATAGTACTGAATTGAATTTCAAAATATATAATCGCTGGGGAGAACTGGTGTTTTTTACGACCAACCCAAATGACTGCTGGGACGGCACATATAAAGGGAAGGATCAGCCGGCGGGCACCTTTGTGTATGTCATCCGCGCAAAAACACTTTGCGGAGATATCAATAAAAAAGGATTCATTACTTTAATCAGATAGGGAAGTTACAATCATGTTCTTTGCTTTTTCTGTAATTTTTTCCCAATGGAAATAGCTGAAGAACGAATCCGGTGTGTCAGTCTCTTTTTCACGCATCAGTTTCAATATACCTGTACTGAATTGTGAGTAATTATTGTCTTCAGCGACGAATAACTTATGGCCCGCTGCCTCCGCAGGAATACCATACGCACCCTGCCTGAAGGATACAACTGAACAGTTTGCAGCGAGTGCCTCTACCACCTTCGTCTTTATACCGCCACCTTCCGTGATCGGATTAAGGAAAATATCGGCTGCATTGAAGTAAAGCCGGATATCGGGAACAAAACCGGCATACGTAATATTTGCGTATTTATTTTGGGTGAGCTTTTCATAGCGATTGGGCAGGTCTATTCCGCAGATGATGATTTGGTAAGGTTGGCCGGATTCGAGCAGCAGAGGATTTACATTTGACAGAATATTATCAAGCGCTTTTAAATTGGGCGCATAATTAAAAGCAGCATTGAAAAATAATAGCGGAGTACTTTCCGGCATTCCGTATCTTGAACATACTGTCTTTTTGGCTATGATTTTATCTTCGCGTGACACAGGCTTCTCCGCTTCGGTGCCGAAGGTAATCGTAGTACATTTGCGTTCTTCAAGCTGAAAATGCCGGATAGCAAACTGCTTTTCTTCTTCGGTGATGAAAAAGCTGATGTCTGCTTCCTGGTGGGTTTTCTTTTCATAGAAGAACAAGATCTTCCACCACCATTTGCCCAAACTCCTGAATCGAAGCCCTTCAATGTTATGAGAATGAACAATAAGCTTAATCCCGGTGAACTTCTTTAATAATAATCCAAGCCAGCCATAATAGGGATGTTCCAGGATAACATGAGAGATACCTTTTTCTCTAATGATTTTTCGTAGAGAAAAAAAGTAAATTGGATTGATGTACCGGAATTTGCTATTGGAGAATATGGGTAACAAAGTATAGTCACCTTCTTTGGCTTCCACCGGAATATCTTTGACGGAAGCGCAGTAGCATTCCACCAGACGGGAGAAATACTTGTAAAAGAGCGCAATCCCCTTTTGCCCTCCCGTAATGGGAGGAAGAAAACGATAAGATGCTATGCCCAATACGTGTATTGTCTCCTTCATTTTGTTCATTACGCGGTGGGTTTCTTTCTTTGTCTCCAAAGACCGGCCCCTGCGCCTAAAATGGAAAGGTAGTATAGTATATTTCCAAAATAAACTGCTTTCTGTCCATTGTAATAGGAGGCAGGCTCAAATTTGAAAACGATTTCATGCTGACCTGCCGGTACCGGCATTCCCCTTAATACATAATTGACTTTTGCATAATCTGCCTTCTTACCATCAATGTAGGCATTCCATCCCGCGGGGTAATATACTTCGCTGAATACGGCGAATTGGGGCGTTTGACTGTTTGTGCTGTACTTTATTTCGTCATTATCGTAGGACACCAATTCAATAGTGGCAGTGGAATCTGCCTGCGGGGCACTGCCCGCTATGTTTCTAAAGGATTCGTCTATAATCACGGTGTCGCGGGGCCCAAATTCATCCAGTGCTTTAATTTCTTCCACCGGCCCGTTAACATACTTAATGTGCTTAATAAACCAGGCGGCTCCTAATGCTTCATCGTTTTTATATACTTCATGCTGACGCTGTGCTTGTTGAGGCGGAATAATAAAATAACGCGTATCCAGCATATTGAGTACATCCATGTTCGTAGGACTTTTGCTAAGCTGCGTTTCAATCAGGTCCTGATAAATACGCAATTTAGCTGCATTGTATCCGCCCACTGCTCTGTGAAAATAGGTGGTAACGGCTTCATTAAACCTGTCGGGAGAAAGGTTGTAAACCCGGAAATGCGGGTCCTTATCCTGCAGGATTTGCTGGTCTGCTGCGGTTGGTAGAAAGCTGACGGCTTCATACCCGTCTTCCTCCATGTAGCTGTCGGCATTGAGATAGTGCCTGTCCATAGAGAACAGATCAAAG
>JACFNM010000508.1:1798-2446 GCA_019454915.1 Chitinophagaceae bacterium | reverse complement strand
ATAAAGAGTAAACAAATTTCAGTATTGAATTACTGAAAAAGTCCATCACCCACACCAGAGCAGTAATAACAGCCGTAGCCACCAATACAATGGTGGTTGACTGCTGTAACTGCGTCCAGTTGGGCCAGGTTACTTTCTCCATCAACTCTTTATATGAATCTTTAAAATAGGCACTTATCTTATTCATGACGATACTTTCTGCACGGGCACAAGGATTCGAACCCTGACCAAAGGTTTTGGAGACCTCTATTCTACCATTAAACTATGCCCGTAATTTTATTTTCTTTTCCAAAGAACTAACAGAGCCACTCTAAAGCGTTCATTTTCCTTTCTTAACGGAGAACTGTCATTCACCGCTATGCGTAAGCCTGCCTTCCTTATTTATAAACAAAGTACCTGGATGGCATCCAGATACTTTGCAAAAATATATAAACCCTTCCTATTTTTTGGGCTAAAACCAATAGGAATCCTTATTTTATGATTTCGGTTACCTGACCGGCGCCTACGGTACGGCCGCCTTCACGGATAGCGAACTTGAGTCCCTTTTCCATAGCGATCGGCTGAATCAGCTTAACCGAGAGGGAAGTATTATCGCCGGGCATCACCATTTCCGTGCCTGCCGGAAGTTCTACTTCACCCGTTACGTCC
>JACFNM010000508.1:0-1788 GCA_019454915.1 Chitinophagaceae bacterium | reverse complement strand
CGTAGTACGGAAGTAAAACTGGGGACGATATTTATTGAAGAACGGAGTATGCCGTCCGCCTTCTTCTTTACTCAACACGTACACTTCACCTTTGAACTCGGTGTGCGGAGTAATGGATCCGGGCTTACAAATTACCATCCCTCTGCGGATTTGTGTTTTTTCAATTCCGCGAAGCAGTAATCCTGCATTATCACCGGCTTCTCCTTCATCCAACAGTTTTCTAAACATTTCCACACCGGTAACGGTAGAGGTCAGCGGCTTGTCAATCAAACCCACAATTTCAACGGGGTCCTGTACTTTAACACGACCTCTTTCAATTCTTCCGGTAGCTACGGTACCACGACCGGTAATGGAGAATACGTCCTCAACGCTCATCAGGAAGGGCAGATCAACGGGACGGGGAGGCAATGGAATGTAATCATCCACGGCAGCCATTAATTCATTAATCTTTTCCACCCATTTCGGGTCGCCGGCTAATGCACCTGTTGCAGAACCCTTGATGATGGGCGTATTGTCACCGTCAAAGCCATTCTTTGTCAGTAACTCACGGATTTCCATTTCCACCAGTTCCAGTAATTCGGGGTCGTCTACAAGGTCAACCTTGTTCATGAACACCACCATACGGGGTACGCCCACCTGGCGTGCCAATAATATATGTTCTCTTGTTTGGGGCATGGGACCATCAGTAGAGGCTACCACGAGGATAGCGCCGTCCATCTGGGCTGCACCCGTAATCATATTTTTTACGTAGTCGGCGTGACCGGGACAGTCCACGTGGGCGTAGTGCCTGTGCGCTGTCTGATACTCAACGTGCGCCGTATTAATGGTAATCCCTCTCTCCTTTTCTTCAGGAGCGCCATCAATTTCATCATATTTTCTTGCTTGAGCCATACCCTGCTTGGAAAGCACTTCGGTAATAGCTGCAGTAAGCGTTGTTTTTCCATGGTCTACGTGACCGATAGTACCAACGTTAACATGAGGTTTATCCCTCTTGAAGGTCTCTTTTGACATCTGATATCTGTTTTAATGTTGCGGTTTAAAATGATAGTTGCATCCCGCAAACGTTTTATTACAGGGTGCAAACTGATTGTTTTACACTATTTTTAAGGAAATCCCTGGTTATTCAGGAATTTCCGGTCTATTCGTTTCATCTTTTCGGATCGTTAACCGTCCGAAAAATCTTTGAGCCGTTGATGAGAGTTGAACTCACGACCTCTTCCTTACCAAGGAAACGCTCTACCACTGAGCTACAACGGCACGCCTTATCATTTGAAGTTCTCCGTCGTCAACTGCTGCTAAAAACTATCTCTTATATAAAGAACTTTCCTTTACCTGAGCGGGAGACGAGGCTCGAACTCGCCACCTATAGCTTGGAAGGCTATCGCTCTACCAAATGAGCTACTCCCGCTTATAGTCATTATCTGCTATTTAAAGAACTCGTTACACTTACCCCGGAAGGCTATCGCTCTACCAAACCTGCCTGCCGGCAGGTGAGCTAGTCCCGCTTTTTATTTGAGATTTAAAATTTGGAATTTCAAATCTCAAATAAAAATCTGTTTTCGTGGGCAAGGATGGATTCGAACCACCGAACTCCGAAGAGGACAGATTTACAGTCTGTTGCCGTTGGCCACTTGGCTACTTGCCCAAAATATGATGCGCCGGTTATACAAAACCTCCCGTTGGCGACAGAATCAACTTCATTTCGAATGTGCCATCCCGATAATCACAAAACCAATGAGCCAGTAGAGGGATTCGAACCCCCGACCCGCTGATTACAAATCAGCTGCT
>JACFNM010000507.1:1497-2448 GCA_019454915.1 Chitinophagaceae bacterium | reverse complement strand
ACGCAGGCGGCAGACGATTCGTTAGGGAGTGCAGAACGTAACGCTATTCAGTCGGAACTCAAAGCATTGGCAACACAAATTGATCTCGAAGTTACCCAGTCCACATGGAACTCCAAGTCAATATTTGGTACGGGGAATTCTACTACGGGAGCGGCAAGTAGTGTGCAGTTTAAATTCCAGATTGGCGCAGGGGCAAGCAGCACCAATGATGTGTTGAAGTTTGACTTGTTAGCAAAAGACAATGTAAGCTTTGATGACAGCAATACAAACTATAAGGCTGATGGATTGCGGGTAAGTGTTGCTACGGCGGGCAGGGCGGTTACTTCTTCGGCATCCGCGCAGGCATTGATGAGCAATATAGATACCGCCATTGCGGATGTATCAGAAGGGTTGAGTTACATTGGTGCAGTAGTGAACAGGCTGACCTATCAGGAAACCAGTTTAACGGTAGCGAGGACTAATACCGAGGCGGCTAGGAGCCGTATTGAGGATGCGGACATGGCATACGAGCAGTTGCAGTCAACAAAGCTGCAGATATTACAACAGACTGCAAGCGCTATGTTGGCGCAGGCGAATGCAGGGCCTCAGTCAATCTTACAGCTTTTCGGATAATAAAGGGTGTATTATCGGGGATGGGCAGCAATGCCCGTCCCCTTTTCTATTAATAGTGAAATTGTCTTTAAATTTTATTAGGCATAATGTATTGTTATTTTCATATAGGAATCATATATTAGCTTGCCGGTTTTTGGCGTTTTTTTCTTAAATCAGGGGAATTTAAAATGGCACTATCCTCTCTTACATCAGCGTATAGCTCGAATTCTGGACTCAATTCGTTAATTGCGCAATATATGTCGTTAGAGAAAAGACCCCTATATGATTTGCAAAGCCAAAGGACGAAACTATATAGTAAAATAGACCTGTATACAGACCTGAATTCAAAAATTTCAGGTC
>JACFNM010000507.1:0-1487 GCA_019454915.1 Chitinophagaceae bacterium | reverse complement strand
CAACAAAAGATCTAGCCAGCGCGGATAACAGTTCTGTCTATAATTCCAGAAGCGTAAGTACCAGTGAAAGCAAAGAAGTGTCTGCTACTACAGGTAGCAATGCCGCTACAGGGACGTATCAAATACGCGTTAAACAGTTGGCCTCCGGATCGTCCGTACAAAGTTCCAGCGGGTTGATTACTAAAGCAGCGGTGGTTAGCAGTTCAAAGGTTGCGCCGGGTTCAGGAACGATTGATGTGACAAAGAGTTTTGGTGATGCGGGATTTGGAACTGCTCCAACGGGAGCGGTAACGATTAATGGGTGGACTTCATCTGATTTGGCAACATATGCTTCGGTGCAGGCGTTTATGGATGATGTCAATACGAATGCTGCGGCAAATATGTATTATGATAGTACTGAAGATACATTTTATTTAGAGGATACGACAAGCGGTTCTTTGACTTTTACTGAATCGGAAACTCCGGGTGGGAGCGGGTTTTTTACTCAGGTAAAAATGAGAAATGCAGCGGGTGATTATAATAGCGCTACTGCAGTAACCGGTATTCAGGCGGATGTACTTTTGTCAGAGGCAAATTTTGATACGGCAGTATCAGGCTCCGGGAGTTTTAAGATTAACGGAATAGAAATTTCATGGGATGCAAGTACGGATACTTTGAATAGCGTTATAAACAGGATTAATAATTCAGATGCCAACGTAACGGCATATTATGATACATCGCTGGATAGAGTGGTAATGAATTCCAAAAGCACAGGGAGTTCTGATACTATTACCCTGGCAGACGTATCGGGAACATTCCTGATGAATACGTTTAAATTCAGTGGACAAACCGCCAGCGGAGGTGCCGATGCCAAGTTTACTATTAATAGCACAAGCTCCGGTGATGAAATCTCAAAAAGCTCTAACGATTTTACCATAAATGGCATTAACTATACTTTAAAACAAGCGAATGTTTCCGCTTATACGGAGAATACGTTTACAACAATCACTGTGAATCAGGATACCAGCGCGATTAAAACAAAAATTAATGACTTTCTTGAAAAATTTAACGCACTGACAAGTCATATAAAAGACAAGTCTGGTGTTGATACGGAAAAGTTCACCAGGGGGCCTCTTGCGGGTAATACAACCTTTATTAATATAAGGAGACAATTGTTACAGATAGTGGTTGAGAAGGTGACAGGTCTTACTGAAGGAGAACCCAATTACCTCCGTAAGATAGGCATTACCGTGGACAGTAATTTAAAGGTGAGTTTGTCCGATACCTCTGCATTTGATAGTGCTATTAAATCGAATCCCAAAGCGGTTGAGAATTTATTTAACGCTACAAATGGCGTTGCAAAAAAGATAGAATCTTTACTAAAACCGTTTGTTGAGAGCACGTCTTCTACGACCGGTTCCCTCATTGATAATACAAAGAGCACAATAAATACCCAGATAACAGGGATCAACAATAGAATTAAAAGTATGGAAACACGACTGTCGTTA
>JACFNM010000506.1 GCA_019454915.1 Chitinophagaceae bacterium | reverse complement strand
TTTTTAATCCGGGGCTTTTTAAGGGGGCTTTTCGGATACTTTTCTTAGTGTTGTAGGTCGTTCCGCAGGAAGCAAGCGCTCCGCTCGGGAATCCTAACTGAAAAGTAACGGTCTCATCCACCTCCGCAAACTTCACGGGGTCTGTCTTCGTTTCCTGGGCGGTTACCCAGATGGGGTCTTCACCGGTAGCATACCGTGCCCCGTTTAGTGCATACACGCCCACATCCATCATCGCTCCTCCACCCGCCAGCGCCTTTTTTAATCGCCACTGGTTGGGGTCGCCAATCCGGAATCCCATATAATTATTGACGTGCATTATCTTTCCGAACTCACCCGCTTGTCTCATCCGTATCAATTCCCGGGTATGCGGCTCAAAATGCAAACGATATCCGACATAAAATTTTATGCCGGCTTTTTTACAGGCGGCTACCATTTCTCTTGCCTGCTGTGCATTGTCGGCCAACGGCTTTTCACAAATGACGTGCTTGCCCGTAGCAGCCACCTGAAGCACGTTTTGATGATGTAAAGAATTGGGCGTGGTGATATATACAAAATCAATATCGGGATTATTCGCAATTGCCGGCAGGGAATCGTAGCTATAGACATTCTTATCCGGTATCCCGTATTCCGCCTGCCATTTGGGAATCTTAGACGGCGTGCCGGTAACAATACCGGTTAACACAGCAGACTTACAGTCTTTCATGGCACGCGCAACGATATTGGCATACCCGCCCAGTCCCATCAGGGCTATCCGCATTTGCTTTTCCTGCTTGTGAAAAGAATACAACCGCGACGCGGTGGAACGAACGGGCAATATAGCAGCTGCGCCTATCCCGAGAGAAAGCTTTTGGATAAAATCGCGGCGGGATGACATCATAACAGTTGTTTTTTGAAGTGATTACGATTCGTTGAGTCTACTTAGTATAAATATAACGGATTTCTATGAAATACCCGAAGTTTCACACGGTACATGATCTTACCTTTATGAAAAATTGATGTTATGTCACTACTGAATCAACAAAACGGGAAAGGAAAGAAAAAAGCCAATAAGAAAAACCAAACATCTCAGAACCAGGGTTCGAAATTTATCCAAAAATCCAAGCCGGCAGTTTTTATAAGCAAACAAATCAATACGGGTTCTCAACGGGGAAGCTGAGCGGAGCGGGCTTTTTGAACCGTATTCCGTGTGATGACTATTCTCTGACCCGGCGATTCATTTATTTATAAAGCCGGTAAAAATATATTAGCGATATGCAGGTATTAAAAAACTTATACCAGGTGGGCGGCGACATTAACGGCATCACCTTTGATCTCCAGGATGCGTTATGGAACGACGGGAATTCATATATCCTGAAAACAGATGAAGGCCTGATCATGTTCGACTGTGGCTGCGGCGATACCATGGAGCAGATTTTTTCCAATATGCGGTATTGGGACCTGTCGCCAGACGACATCCGGTTTTGTGTATTAACCCATCCTCATTACGACCATGCCGGTGGTGCACATTTGCTGAAGAAGAGAGGTATTCAACTAATAGCCATAGGCGAAACGGCCGATGCAGTAGCTTCTGGAGATGAACGCTGCTGTGGTTATCTGTACCATAAAACATTTAGGCCGGTAAAGGTAGACCGCGTGGTAACAGATGGAGAAAAGATGAACTTGCTGGGGATCGAAATAGAGGTGATGCACTTACCGGGTCATAGTATGGGTTGTACCGCTTTTTTCTTCGAATGGACGGGTAAAAAAGTAGTGGTGAGCGGCGACGTGATCGGAACCTTGCTGGTAGGTGATTTCGGCTGGGACGGTTCAATTGATTTCAATAAAAAGATATATATGCAATCTTTGCAGCGCTTTGCAAAAGTGGATACCGATATCATGCTGCCCGGACACGGAATGATCTACTTTCATAAACCGCGTTGGCGGGTAGAACAGGTTCTGAATTCAGCGCTGATGCAGTGGAGATAACAACAATCATCGGCACTCGTTACGAATAGGGCTTTGTGAGGCTGCGGCATTGAAGCTCGTTAGCCGATTGTTGCACTAAAATTAAATATGATTGCGAAAGTTGGGTATTTAACGGCAGTCCGCACTATTGCAACACGGTTGTTACTTGCCGCTTGCCTTCAATAGCTGCTTTAATTCTTCAATGGTCATTGCCGGGTTTGTCAAATGAATTACCGAATGACAGTTCGGACAAACTGGAACAAGATCATTGATTGGGTCAACATTATACTCTTCATCAATGTCGGCAAGTGGTGTCAAATGATGAACATGGATGAACCCTTCGGCGATCTCTCCGTAAGTTGCACCGAAGTCAAAGCCGCAAGTAAAACATTTGTCGCCAAAATGGTTTATACATTCTTGTCTTGCCCTTTGATTTCTTTCGTAGCGGTTTACAAAGTAAGCACCCGACCAATACCCTTATTGTGAGTTCAAAATTTTCCGTTAGG
>JACFNM010000016.1 GCA_019454915.1 Chitinophagaceae bacterium | reverse complement strand
CCCTGTCGTACGTTTAGCTTTTTGCACGAGTTGGAAATGCTGCTGGACAACAACCTGATTAAGGGAGGCGATATCAATAACGCTATCGTGATCGTTGACAAGCCGGTAAGTAATGCTGAAATGGAACGCCTGGCAAAAGCTTTCGGCAGGGAAAACATGGAGGTGAAAAGCGTAGGCTACCTGAACAATCTCGAATTGCGCTTTTCGAATGAGCCCGCCCGGCATAAACTGCTCGATATTATCGGGGACTTATCCCTTATCGGCACACCCATTAAAGCCCATATCATTGCGAATCGCCCGGGGCATTCATCTAACGTAAATTTTGCCAAAATCATTAAACAACACATCAGGAAAAACAAACAACCGCTGGATGTGCCCGTTTATGATCCCAACCAGGCGCCCATTTACACCACCCAGCAGATTGAAAAAACGTTACCACATCGTTTCCCCTTTTTGCTGGTTGATAAGATCATTGAGCTTACGGACACCAAAATAGTAGGCATCAAGAATGTCACTTTTAACGAACCCTTCTTTGTGGGTCATTTCCCCGGGAATCCCGTCATGCCCGGCGTGCTTCAGATTGAGGCGCTCGCACAAACGGGTGGAATTCTGGCCATCAATGCATTGCCTCCGGGTGAATATGATACTTATTTTGTGAAAATGGATAATGCCCGTTTTCGCCTTAAAGTAGTGCCGGGAGATACCATGATACTCAAAATGGAGTTAAAAGCCCCTATCCGAAGAGGAATGTGCGAAATGCAGGGGACTGTTTATATAGGCAATAAAATAGCTACCGAAGCTACCCTGATGGCTCAATTAGTAAAGCGGGATTGATGAATATCATCTTTTCATTACTTTTGCGTTCCTCTGGAAAGAACCTGACGGCTTAACAGATTACCAGAATCCGCCCCGAGAGAACGACAAATTAGAAAAAAACTTTCATGATTCATCCCCATACGTACATTCATCCCAATGCTAAATTAGCAACGAACGTAAAGGTTGATCCGTTTACCGTTATTCATCACAACGTAGAAGTGGGAGAAGGTACATGGATAGGCAGTAATGTTACCATCATGGAAGGTGCCAGAATAGGCAAGAACTGCCGGATATTTCCCGGCGCCGTAATTTCGGCCATTCCGCAAGACTTAAAATTTGAAGGAGAAGATTCCCTGGTTGAAATCGGCGACAATACAACCATCCGGGAGTTTGTTACCATCAACAGGGGCACCAAAGAGAGAGGCAGAACCACCGTTGGCAATAGCTGCCTCATCCAGGCATATAGCCATATAGCGCACGATTGTATTGTGGGCGACAATTGCATTATTACCAATAACAGCCAGATAGCCGGCCACGTGGTAATGGGCGACTGGGCTATTTTGGGCGGGATGTGTGCGGTACATCAGTTTGTAAAAATCGGCGCGCACTGTTATATCGGAGGCGGCTCGCTGGTGGGCAAAGATGTGCCTCCCTATATAAAAGCCGGTCGGCAGCCGCTTAGCTACGCCGGCGTCAACTCTATCGGACTGAAGCGAAGAGGCTTCACCATTGAAAAAATTAACCATATCCTGGATATTTACAGAACCATATATAATAAAGGATTGAATACTTCACAAGCGCTGGAAATCCTGGAAGAAGAATTCCAAGCTACGGATGAGCGGGATGAAATTGTTACCTTCATCCGCGAAAGCGGGCGGGGTATCATAAAACGCTATACCAAAAACAGCGTGGATGACAATATCGTTGATTAATACGGGTAAAAGATTTAACAGAGACTGGATATTCCGGCACATCAACTTTCAATTTCTTCCGGGAAATATATATGCAATCATCGGGCCCAACGGATCTGGCAAGTCTACGCTCCTTCAGGTAATTGCCGGTGCGCTTTCTCCCAGCGAAGGGCAGTTGGCTTATCAAAAGAATAATAATCCGCGTGATAAGTCAGCAAGCGTCGCACCCGAAGACGTGTATCTGCAAATTGCCTTTGCCGCACCCTATCTTGAACTCATCGAAGAAATGACCCTGCGGGAATTTCTCCTCTTTCATGAAAAGTTCAAACCTTTTAAAACCACCGTTAGTATTCAGGATATTATCCGAACCATCGGACTGGAAGATGCTGTCAACAAGCAGATCCGATATTTCAGCAGCGGCATGAAGCAAAGGGTAAAATTAGCGCAGTCATTTTTTTCCGATACGCCGGTCTTATTGTTAGACGAGCCCTGCACCAATTTAGACAAGGAAGGTGTTTCCCTGTACCGGCAATTAATCGTTGACTATGGTAAAGGCAGGCTGGTGATCATCAGCAGCAATGACCCGGTGGAATACGATTTCTGCGACGAACAGATACTGATTAGCGATTACAAATAGGCCCGCACCATCTCTATTCGTACCTTTTCTTCCTGTAAATTTGTAAAAAAAATTTAACTGCCGCAGGTTGGAACTCTATTATTCCTTTTCGGTTCTTATCGTCTTAGCGTCTCTTTTTGCGTATATCAACTTACGGTTTCTAAAGTTGCCCTCCACTATAGGCATTATGCTCATCGCCATCTTCCTGTCGCTGCTTATCCGATTCGTCGGTGCCAACATCTTCCCGGCAACTACGCTAAGCTTCTTCAACCTTATTTCCGAATTTGACTTCACCGAAGTGTTGATGGGCGCTATGCTTAATTTCCTGCTTTTCGCAGGCGCCATTCACGTAAACCTCTCCGATCTCCGTGAGCAACGCTTTCCGATATTTATCTTTTCCACGGTCAGTGTGATTATCTCCACTTTTGTGGTAGCATTCCTCTTATACGCGGTTTGTCTGCTGTTTAACGAGCAGGTTCCTCTTATTTATTGCCTGTTGTTTGGCGCACTGATTTCACCAACCGACCCTATCGCCGTGCTCGGTATCCTCAAACAAACCGAAGTACCCAAAACACTCGAAACAAAAATTACGGGTGAATCGCTGTTTAACGATGGGCTGGCGGTTGTTTTATTCGCCGTTATTCTAGAACTTACCAGAACGAGTACTCCCGATATTTCCTTCTCCTCCATATCCTGGCTGCTTGTCAGAGAAGCCTTCGGCGGATTGTTGCTCGGGGCTCTATTGGGGCTTGGAGCTTCCAACGCCATCAAAAGAATTGATGATTATAAAGTATCCGTACTCATCACGCTATCCGTAGTGATGGGCGGATATCTTATTGCACGCAGTTTACATATCTCCGGACCGCTCACCATGGTTGCTGCGGGCCTTATTATCGGAAACTACGGTGAGCAATCTGCCATGACGCCCGAAACAAGAGACTACCTGAATAAGTCTTTTTATTTATCGGGCTTGAATTATTATTGATCCCCGACCTGATCACTCATTTGCTCCTGGGCGTAATAACCATCGTGATTGTATTGATCGCCCGGTTATCTTCAATCTGGATCCCCTCCACCCTTGTTCCCTTCAAAAATAAATTTCTAAAAGGCGCGCTTACGGTAATGGTGTGGGGCGGTTTACGGGGTGGTGTGTCCATAGCGCTGGTATTATCAATAGATAACGGAGCGTATAAAAATCTGCTATTGGAAATCACTTATTTTGTCGTGGTATTTTCTATCGTTGTGCAGGGGCTTACCGTCGGTAAGCTGGCAAAAAGAGTTCTGGCCGAGAATCCGGTAAAAAAATCATCTCCTGCCCAGCACAGGTAATACAGCCTACCTCCGGCTCGCAATGAGCAGATTCAGGTCCGTGTATTTCAGATTAAACCGTTGGCTCAGGTAGATATTGGTTAAGGAACCTTTAAATAAATAGATGCCGTTCCGGATATTGAATTTATGCCAGATCAGTTTTTCCAAGCCTCCTTCATCTCCAATTTCCAGCAACAGCGGCATTAACACATTACTAATGGCCTGGGATGCAGTACGCGCAAAACCTGACGGGATATTCGGCACACAATAATGAATTACACCATGCTTAATAAAAATCGGGCTCTCATGGGAGGTAATCTCCGACGTTTCAAAACATCCGCCCCGGTCAATACATACATCCATGATGACGCTTCCGGGCCGCATGATAGCAACCATCTCTTCCGTAGCTACTATAGGCGTACGGCCACCTAAGGAAGACAAAGCGCCTACCGCCACATCACAGGTCTTTAATTGTTTCGACAAAATCTTCGGCTCAATGACCGAAGTCCATAATCTGACGCCGATATTGCTCTGAATGCGTTTTAGCTTGTAAATATTATTATCAAACACCTTTACGCTGCTCCCCATAGCTAAAGCCGTTCTGGCGGCGTATTCGCCTACAATTCCAGCGCCGATGATGACCACCTTTGTCGGGGGTATACCCGAAATCCCGCCCAGCAGCATCCCCTTTCCATTATTGGCATTGCTTAAATAATTACCTGCCAGCAACATCACGGCGCTGCCGGCAATTTCACTCATACTGCGCACGATCGGATTGTGACCCGAATCATCTTTGAGGTTTTCAAAAGACAAAGCCGTTATCCGCTTATCCATCATTTGCTGTAAAATCTCTGTTTTCATCACGGGCAAATGGATAGGGGAAATAATCGTCTGGTTCGACTTCAGCAAAGAGATTTCTTCCTCCGTTACCGGCGCCGATTTCATAATCAAATCACATTGAAAGACCTCCTTTTTGTCGTAAGTAATTTTTGCTCCCGCGTCGCTATAATCCTTTTCAGAAAAGTGAGCGCCTTCCCCTGCCCGATGTTCCACTACTACCCTGTGACCATTATTGGTAAGTACATTCACGGCATCAGGAGTCAATGGAATCCTGTTTTCCTGAAAAGAGGTCTCTTTAGGAATTCCAATCAATTGCTGCGCTCCCCGCGGCTTGATATCCAATGTTTCTTCTAAAGTTTCGTAACTGAAGGAAGTGCTTACATACGACTTCTCTGCCGACATATACTGGACGGGTTTAGGAGACAATTTACTAAAAAATCAACTTCGAAAATCTATTTTTAATAATCGCGTATAATTACTATGCGGTAAAATATGAACATCTATTCGCTTTTGAGGTAAAACCGATGGAATCTTATCCGGCCATTCTACAAAACAGGTGTCACCCGAATAAAGGCAATCCTCCACCCCCGCCTGGATGGCTTCTTCCTCATCTCTTAACCGGTAAAGATCTATATGAAAAATTCGTCTATTGATACCCTCCTCTTTATAGGTGTATTCATTAATCAACGAAAATGTGGGACTGCTAACCTGTTCTTCAATTCCCTTTGCCCGGCACAATGCCCTGATAAATGTCGTTTTGCCCGATCCCATTTTGCCATAAAACGCAAAAACCTTTCCTTCCACTTTTCTCCAAAAATAGCGGGCACATTCATCAATTTGATCTAACTGAACCAGGATCTCCATAGTCAGGTATGTTTTCGAAAAGTATGAGCTTCCCGATACCAGGAATTTTTGTGCTCATTTATTCCGCCACAAAGATATTTCCAATTTCAGGCATTCATCCTTTTGTTGCTTGTAATTTTGAAGTATGGAAAATCAGGAAGCAGTAGCGGAAATCCGCGCAAGGAGACTTATCAACAATCCGATTCGGTACCTGTTCTTATGTCTGCCTTTTACAATCGTCCTTTTTCTCCCTCCGTCGCTAATCTCTGCTCCATTGCCCTGGATTTCGAATCCATGGTACCGCCTTTTATTCTGCCTGCCCGTATTGGGTATCGGCTTTTATCAATTCGGCACGCGTGCACTATCACGCACAAAGGATGGATTATCCCACCGGTATATACTGTTTATAACAGGATTTCTCATTACCTTTCTGTTCAGTCTTTACGGCACTATCACGCACAAAGAAGGTTATTGGTTGGGCTATGAGGTGACGGCCGGAATCATTACCCTGCTGTTTTGGAATGAATACCTGGAGTACCGGCTTGTGCTCGCGACACAGAAAAGACTCAAGCTATTACATCAGCCCGAAAAGACAACCGCCAATATGATTGCTTTTGACGGCGATCACCAGGAAGTAGTTCTTCCCATAGATAATCACAGCCTGCATGTTGGCGACCTGATTCTCATCCAAAGTGGCGGGCATATTCCCGCCGATTGTAAAATATTATCAGGCGAAGCTTCAGTCAACGAGTCTGTGATTACGGGATATGCTAATCCGGTAAGCAAAAAGCCGAAAGACAAACTTACGGGCGGAGCTGTATTAATAACGGGAAGCGTTAAGGCGCAGGTAACCGCAACCGCCGACCAATCCTTGTACACGAACATGATTAAGCGGGCGGAACAAGCTTTGTCGGGACCCTTTCCCTTTCAGAATTTAGCCGGGACAATCTGTCGCTACCATTTTCCTCTCGTCACAGTCCTCGCCGTCACCTGCTTCGTGCTGAACTTCTGTTTCCTGCATGATTTCCTGCGGTCGTTAACCCGATCAATAGCCGTTCTGTTCATTAGCAACCCATATCTTCTGCGTTTAGGGATACCGGCTATCTTAACCAGCGGCATAGCCCGGGGTTTGCGAAGAGGCATTATCTTCAATAATATCCAAAAACTAAAATATACGAGAGATTCGAAACAAATCATTTTCCTTGAAAACGAAGGGCTCACAACCGGCGAACTCAGGATAAAACAATACAATACAGTGCAGAGAAATATAACCCAGGAAGCATTCAGGCAAATTACTTATTCACTCGTCAAATACTCCGACCATCCCCTCGCTATATGTATTAAAGCAGCCTGGAAAACAAAACATGCTTTCTATTGGAATAAAATCGAAGAGAAAAAAGGATGGGGAATCAGGGCTACTGATAAAGAAGGCAACGAATACTTCGCGGGTACCTATCAGTCGGTCGCTTCTCTTACCACCGACAAAACCCACGACGTCTATGTATTAAAGAACAATGAATGGCTTGGCTGGATTGATGTTCCCGGAGAAATCCGGCCGGAATCCCGGTACGTCACCGACACACTTAAAGAAAGGGGAATCACGCTTACTCTGTTAACCGGCGAGAACGAATTAAACGGTATAAGGTTGGGCGCTGAATCAGGCATAGATAAGGTATTATTTGAGCCCAATCCAAAGCTTAGAGCCGGTATTATAGCAACACATTGTGCTCAATTACCGGCTGTTATAGTAGGGAGCGATCCGGATATCCCTCATGAACAATTATCCTATACGAAAACTACCCGCATCGCTTTATGTAATGACACGCCAGCGGATAAACTCACCGCTGATATCACGCTGGTAAAAACCGGGCTTAGGAATCTGCCTTTGGCGGTAGACTTATCGAAACGATTCATCAATAGTTTACAACAACATATTGCCTGGTTCGTATTATATAATGTTTCGGCAATATTGCTGGCAGCTTTTGGCTTATTAGGTCCTGTGTCAGCCGTATTAATAATGAGCCTGAGTATCCTTCTGCCCGCTCTTATTGCAACAAGTTTATATAAAGAGAAGTCTGTTTAGAACATTATACGGGTTTGGTTACCGGGGGTATATTCAGTTTTTATACAAAGGTTACGGATATTTGCTTATTAAGGGGTAAGACTGCAGGATATAACTACCATATTAAAAACCCATTGGGGATATACTTCTTTCCGGCCTTTACAGGAGTCCATTATTCAATCTGTACTGGACGGCAAAGACACGCTGGCCATCATGCCCACGGGAGGCGGTAAATCCATCTGCTTCCAGGTGCCGGCGCTGGCTTCTTCCGGTATTTGCTTAGTGGTAACGCCGTTGATCGCTTTAATGAAAGACCAGGTGCAAAACCTGAAAGAAAAGGGTATTGCCGCACTCAGTATCTACTCTGGTATGTCTTTTGGCGAAGTAAAGAAAACTTTAGACAGCGCGTTACACGGGAATTTCAAATTTCTATATGTGTCACCAGAACGTCTTGAAACCAATTTTTTCAAAGAATACTTACCCTACCTGTCGCTCAACCTGATAGCCGTGGATGAAGCCCATTGCATTTCGCAATGGGGGTACGATTTCCGCCCCGCTTATCTTCATATTGCCGCTATCCGCGAAGTAAAGCCGAACGTACCGGTTCTGGCGCTTACCGCCTCCGCCACCAAACTCGTGCAGGCCGATATCTGCGAAAAATTAGCATTTAAAGAAAATAATACATTTCAACTTCCCTATAGTCGCCCCAACTTATCCTATAGCGCATTTAACGTGGAGGTAAAAGTCAACAAACTGCTGCAGATTGTAAAAAGAGTACCCGGCACAGGAATTGTATATTGCCGCAGCCGCAAAAGGACACGCGAAATAGCCCAGGTACTTAAGCAACACGGCATCAGTTCCGATTTTTACCACGCTGGTTTGCCACTTGACGACCGAAACGAAAAACAGGAAAACTGGCTAGCCAACAAAACCCGTATCATTGTTTGCACCAATGCCTTCGGAATGGGTATAGACAAACCCGATGTGAGAACGGTAATACACATGGACATACCCGATTGCCTGGAAAGTTATTACCAGGAGGCCGGGAGAGCAGGAAGAGACGGACATAAAGCCTATGCCGTTCTATTGTACACGCAACAAGATATAGATGATCTAAGAAAACTGCCCGACATTCGATTTCCGTCCATGGAAGAAATCAGGAGAATCTATCAATGCCTTGTAAACTATCTCCAATTACCCGTGGGCGCAGGGAAAGGCGTCTACTACGATTTTGATATAGAAGAGTTCGCCACGCTGTTTAAGTTGAACATCCTATCCGTTGCCTATGTTTTCAAAACATTGGAACAGGAGGAGATAATTGAATATACCGAACAGGTCTTTTCTCCCTCCACGGTTGTTTTTTGTTGCGGAAAGGAAACGCTTCAGCGCGTGGAAAGCGAAAACCCGCACCTCACTCCCTATATTAAATTCCTGCTTCGAAGTTATGGCGGCATCCTGGATAACCCGGCCGCCATCAATGAAAAACAAATGGCTAAAAGACTGCACGCCACCATTCCCGATACGCAAAAAACGCTAACACAACTTGAATCCATGGGGATCATACAATACAACTCCAGGAAAGACGTTCCGCAAATCCGTTTTTTGCAGGACAGGGTAACAACCGATCACCTTACTATCTCCATCTCGAATTATCAAAAAAGAAAAGACGTATTCGTTAAACAATTGAACGCTATCATCCAATACACCGCTTCACCGGACAAATGCCGTTCCCGGTTTATCGCCAACTATTTCAATGACCTTACCGCTACTTCCTGCGGTATTTGTGATGAATGCATTGAAAGGGGAAAAGCATCTTTATCGCCTGAGGATTTTGATCTGATTCGAAAGAATATAACACAGGCTTTATCAAACGGTCCTTTAACCCTGAAAGAATTGATGGATAACATTCATATCAAAAACAGGAAACAGATACAAGCTATTATTGAACATTTTCTGTCCGAAGGATACCTGGAAGTACATGAAGAGGATTATGGTAAAAAATTAAGGTTAAAAAAAAAGGGCCAGGATAGAAATCCAGCCCGTTTTTAAAATCCAATATCCTATGAAAAACCAAGACAAAGATACTACCCTTAGTGGTTCAAACAATACCCTTTTAGTGGTATTTACTTAATATTTTCACGCGTTTATTCTTATAAGAATAATATAAAAGAATATACCTTTTTGTATTTCTGCGTTAAGTATTCTTAAAGCACTCAAAACCAGCCCGTTCGCTTTTTGGTGGTACTCCTTCCTCCTAACCCCAATGCACCCAGCAGGCTTCTGGTAATAATGGTGGCGGCCGTTCTCTGCACTTGTTTTGCCACCGGGCTATCCAATACCTTTTCAATAGCGGTAGGTTGAGGTTTCGGGGGTGGCTTTGTAGTTGCTTTTTCCACTGATTTCTCTTGCGCCTCATCTAATTTAGTCGTCAGAATCTCATAGGCGCTCTCCCGATCAACAGATTGTGCATATTTCCTTACTAAATATGACTTTGCAGTCAGTTGGTTAATCTCATCGTCTGTTAGTATATCCATCCTTGAACGAGGAGAAGTCAGCAGGGTATGAACCAGAGGGGTGGGAATACCTTTTTCATTGAGCATAGTAATCAAGGCTTCTCCTATGCCTAATTCAGTAATCAGATCGTTTACCTTATAGTAGTCCGTTTCAGGATAGTTTTCCGCGGCCTGCTTGATGGTTTTCCTGTCGGCCGCAGTAAAAGCCCGCAGGGCATGTTGTACTTTCAAGCCCAACTGGCTCAGCACGGACGCCGGTACATCCTGTGGATTTTGGGTACAGAAGAAAATACCCACTCCTTTGGAACGGATCAATTTAATAATAGTCTCTATCTGTTGCAACAAGACACTGGTAGCTTCCTGGAAAACAAGATGCGCTTCATCAATAAACATCACCAGTTTCGGTTTGTCCAGGTCTCCTTCTTCGGGCAGCACCGCATACAGTTCGGCGAGCAGCTGCAGCATAAAGGTAGAAAACAACTTAGGGCGATTCTGCATATCGGTCACCCGCAATACACTGATTATTCCACGCCCGTCATTACTGGTGCGTATCAGGTCTTCCACTTCAAAAGACGGTTCGCCAAAAAACACATCTGCACCCTGCTGCTGAAGTTCAATAATCTTTCGTAAGATAGTGCCGGTGCTGACCGTGGATATTTTACCATACTCCTTTTCGATATCAGCCTTACCCTCGTTGCCGATGTATTGAAGTGTTTTAATAAAATCTTTTAGATCAAGTAACGGTATCTTATTATCATCACAATACTTAAAAATCAGAGCTACCAGCCCCTGTTGGGTGTCGTTTAGTCCGAGTATTTTAGAAATCAATATAGGCCCAAACTCGCTCACCGTGGCGCGCAGGCGAACTCCTTTTTCCTCGCTAAGGCTCATCAACTCAACCGGAAAAGCCATTGGTTGATAATCCAGCTTCATCTTCGCATATCGCTCCTCAATCTTTGCATTCAGCTTTCCCGCTTCTGCTAGTCCGCTCAAATCACCTTTTATATCCATGACCATCACGGGTACACCTACGCTGCTTAAACCCTCGGCGATTACCTGTAGCGTTTTGGTCTTTCCCGTTCCGGTAGCGCCCGCAATTAGACCATGGCGGTTCATGGTCTTTAACGGCAAATGTACAAGCGCCTCACTCAATGCCTCGCCGCCGAGCATGGCAGCGCCTATCGTAATATGCTCTCCCTTAAATGCATAGCCGCTATTTACAGCTTCAATAAATGAACTTTTATCAGCCATAGTAAAAGATTTTCTAAAGCGATAATCGAAACAGGAGCCATCCGCAGTCTGCTGATTTACAATTCCTCATCCCTCTCCAGCATTAAGATGGCACTCTGCGGAACGATAAAATATTTTTCATTTTCATACATCACTTCCGTGGCCCCGCTTAATAAGAAAATAGCCAAATCTCCTTCACGCGCCTGCAGAGGAATATACTTAACCTGTTCATCATCTGTCTTCCAGGGCTCATCATCTATCGGTAAGGGAATCGCATAGCCCGGCCCGTGCTTGATAACATATCCCTGTTGTACCTTTTCCTTTTCCTGAACGCCCGGCGGCAAATAAAGCCCGCTGGCAGTCTTCTGATTAGATTGAAGAGGCTTGATGAGAAGCCGGTCTCCTATCACAATTAATTTTTTAAACTTATTCTCCTGTGTCAACCGCATGAATGCTCATTTACTTACAAAAATAAAGATTCATATAATTAATAGCTTTAACAAAAGTTTATTCACATTTTATTATAAAGGGAAAATTAATTATATTTATTTGTTACAAACGTATGAAACATGGAAGTACAAAAGCACAAAATATTATTATGCGAGGATGATCAGAATCTGGGACTGGTATTGAAAAACTATCTTGAATTGAATGACTATGAGGTGACGCTGGAGAGAGATGGTCGGCTGGGCCTGGCGGCTTTCCAGCGCGAGAAATTTGACCTTTGCCTGCTGGACGTGATGATGCCGAATATGGATGGGTTTAAATTAGGAGAAGAAATCAGGGATATTAACCCCGACGTACCATTGTTCTTCATCTCAGCCAAGACGATGAAAGACGATATCATTCAGGGCTACAAATTAGGAGCGGATGACTATATTACCAAGCCTTTTGACAGTGAAGTCTTATTATTGAAAATTAAGGCTATTCTTAAACGAAATGAAGACCTGAACAAGGAAGCTGTCAACATAGAATACGATCTGGGCGACTACCACTTCAATCCGAAACTACGTGAATTGACCGTTGGCGGAAAAACCCAGACCTTATCCCCCAAGGAAAATGAATTGTTGAAAATGCTCGCAGAATATAAGAATGACTTACTACCCCGCGAGATTGCGCTGAAACGAATCTGGGGCAGCGATACCTATTTCAACGGCAGGAGTATGGATGTCTACATTGCTAAGCTCAGAAAATACCTGAAGGAAGACTCCAAACTGGAAATCGTGAACATTCATGGCAACGGTTTCCGTCTTGTCGTCAATGAATAAACATAGGCAATACCGGAAATAATTTTTATTGACTCCGGGTGTGAACGATGATGTTTGTTGTTACCATCGCAATCATTCCGGAGCTTTACTAATAAGGGCCGGCACGACGTTAAGATTATTCAGCATATAACCGCCTACGGCATTACTGCGCTTTGCGGGTTTCCCTGATTTCTATCATCATTCCGCTAATATTATACAACTGCTGTAGTATTTTCCCCCTGGTAAGTCGGTTTGCAGCCGCTATTTGAAGAGGGCTTCCTTAGTATATTATCACATTTTAAGTAATGAACCGGTTAACTGCGGTTAAGGAAGTTGTTTTCAACTCAAAATGATTTAAATTTATAAGGCACATATGAAAAAAAATATTGCCTGTTTCATTTTGGTTACAATATTCTCCTCTGCCGGCTTACCGAACGGAGATACAGCGTCCGCACGGAATGAACCGGCCAGGCTGATTACGCAGTTCCCGCTTCATCAGTTTAGCGGTGGTGTAACCATCATTCAGGCCACAGTGAACGATTATCCCGATACACTGAATTTTATACTCGACACGGGTAGCGGCGGTATTTCCCTCGACTCTTCCACCGTACAGGAATTATCCATACCCACTGTCCCATCAGACCGGACTATTCGCGGAATAGCCGGTATTCGAAAAGTCAATTTTCTGTATAATGCCACCCTTCATCTTCCGGGACTCACGATAGACAGCCTGAACTTCCATATCAACGATTATGAAATACTATCCAGTGTCTATGGTGTGAAAATAGACGGTATAATAGGCTTCAGTGTATTTAGTCGTTATATCGTACACTTCGATTATGATAAAATGATACTCTCTATTTATTCGCAGGGAGATTTCAAGTATCAACGTGGCGGGTATGTACTCAAACCGATTATTACTTCTATTCCAGTTATCAGTATAGACTTTAAGGATAACCGGCAACTAAATTCCCGGTTCTACTTCGATACAGGGGCGGGGTTATGCTTTTTACTTTCTGAAAGTTACAACAGAGACAGCAGCGCCCTGAAATTCAGAAGGAAGCCGGTGCCAACGCAGGCTGAAGGACTGGGAGGAAAGATGGAGATGCATTTAACTACGGTCAGAAGGTTACACATAGGCCCCTATCGTTTCCGGAATGTGCCGACCTATATTTTTGAAGACAGCTATAATATTACTTCCTATCCCTACCTCGGCGGGCTGATAGGTAATGACCTGCTCAGGCGCTTTAACGTTACGCTGAACTATGCGAGGCGGGAAATACATATTGTTCCCAACAGCCACTACCGGTCGCCCTTTGACTACGCATATACAGGCCTGGGTATTTATTTTATCGAGGGCAGGGTTCAGGTAGAGGACGTTATTCCGGGTTCCCCGGGCGAAAAGGCAGGCTTTAAAAGCGGTGATATTATCATCAGCGTGGGTAATAACATGTCCAATAATATCCAGGCTTATAAAAACCTGTTACAGGTAACCGGACAAAAAATTAAGATAATCGTGAACCGCAGCGATAGTTTGCTTGTGCTCAGCCTAAAGCCTGCCAGCATTCTCTGATCAGACAGTATTTTAGTTTATTAACCCTAATTTTGCCGTTTTTCAGAAGGCAGGTATTTTTTCAATTATGATACAATTTGAACAATTTGTTTTATCCAACGGACTACGTGTAATCGTACACGAGGATCATTCCACACCCATGGCCGTTGTGAATGTGATGTATGATGTAGGCGCCAGAGACGAGAACCGGGAAAAAACGGGATTTGCTCATCTTTTTGAGCACCTTATGTTTGGGGGATCCATACATATACCATCATACGACGAACCCCTCCAACGGGCCGGAGGGGAAAACAATGCCTATACAACCAATGACCTTACCAATTACTATTGCCAATTGCCCGCTGAAAACATCGAAACGGCTTTCTGGCTGGAAAGCGACCGCATGCTCAGCCTGGCCTTTGACGAAAAGAGCCTGGAAATCCAACGTAAGGTAGTATGCGAGGAATTCAAGGAAATGTATTTGAATAAGCCCTACGGCGATGCCTGGCAAAAACTGCGCAATCTCGCCTACAAAGTGCACCCCTATAGCTGGATGACCATTGGTGCCGAACTCAGTCATATAGAGAACGCCAGTCTCCATGACGTGAAGCAATTTTTTCATAAGCACTACTCTCCCGTAAACGCTATCCTGACCGTTACCGGCCAAGTAAAAACCGCTCAAATAAAACAGCTCGCTGAGGAATGGTTTGGTGACATTGCTCCGGGGGAAAAATATATCCGGCGCCTTCCTGCGGAACCCGAACAAAAAGAAGCGCGTAAATTAACGGTACACGCTGCCGTGCCCGTTGATGCCTTCTACAAAACCTGGCATATATCGTCCAGAACAGACCGCCGATACTATGCCATGGATTTATTAACCGAAGTGCTAAGCGGTGGCGCTTCCTCGCGTTTGTTCCAATCGCTGGCAAAAGACAAAAAATTGTTTGCCAATATTAACTGTTATCATTTCGGAAGTATTGACGCCGGCCTGTTAACGATTGAAGGTAAGCTGGTAAAGGGGGTAAAAATGGAGGACGCAGAGGCAGCAGTAGAAGATGAACTCCGGAAAATCAGGAACAGTCTTATAGAACCTAAAGAATTACAAAAGGTAAAAAACAAAACCGAGAGTATTATTACTTTTGAAGATATGAGCTTAACCAATCGTGCCGGCAGTCTTTCTTTCTATGCATTGCTGGGAAATACCGCTATGATTAATGAAGAATTAGAAAGGTACCAGCGGGTGACCGCCGAAGAATTACAAGAGGAGGCAAAAACCATCTTCAATCAACATAACAGCAGCACCCTGTACTATTACGGAAATCCATCAAACACATAATATTCAGCATGCCCAACAGATTATCAGCGCCCAAAGCAAAAGACCCGATAGCCTATTCGCTCCATTTGAAACCGTTTCGAAAATTCACTCTGGATAACGGCATCAACGTTTTTGCGGTGGACGCCGGCGCTGAAGATGTACTACAGTTGGAGTTCATTTTTAACGCGGGAAACTGGTACGAATCTCAAAATTTAGTGGCGGCCACTACCAATTATTTACTTAAAAACGGTACTTCAGAAAAGAATGCATTTGAAATCAATGAGCATTTTGAATATTACGGCGCTTATCTAAATCGTTCCTGCTACAATGAGACCGCTACCCTGAGTCTTCACGGTTTGACAAAGCATTTGCCTGAGCTCCTCCCGGTCATTCAGGAACTCATAATGGATTCCGTATTGCCTGAATCCGAATTGGATCTCTACCGGCAAAACATGAAGCAAAAGTTGCTGGTCAACCTCAAAAAATGTGACTTTGTAGCAAACCGCCTGATTGATGAATATTTATACGGTATTCATCACCCTTACGGAAAATACAGTTCAACCATCGCTTATGATGCCATACAGGCAGACAGCCTGCGTGAGTTTTATACTCAGTATTATAAGCATGGTCAGTGCAGCATTTTCGTAGGCGGCAGGTTACCTGAAAATATAGAGCCGCTATTAAATCAATACTTTGGCAATTTACCACTCAATCAAAAACCGATACCCGACATCAAGCATCCGGTTGAGGCTGCGGGAGAAAAAAAATATCGAATCATCAATGATCCTGACGGCATCCAGGGAGCAATCCGTTTAGCACGTCCCTATCCGGGCATTCATCATCCCGATTTTAGTAAGGTGCAGGTGGTGAATACTATTTTGGGCGGGTATTTCGGGTCGAGGCTGATGCGGAACATAAGAGAAGACAAAGGATACACGTACGGAATATACAGCTACATTCAAAATCACATGCACGAAACTGCCTGGATGATCAGCACGGAGGCAGGAAAAGATGTATGTGAAGCTTCTATAGCAGAAGCTTATAATGAGATGCAGGAGATGAGGGACAACCCGGTATCCGAAGAAGAACTGCTGTTGGTGAAGAATTACCTCATCGGGACAATATTAGGAGACCTTGATGGTCCCTTTCATATTCTCGGGAGATGGAAAAATATTATTCTGAACAATTTAGGCGAAGATCATTTTCAAGAATCCATTAGCCAAATCAAAGAAATAACGCCCAAAGAGGTTCAGGAACTGGCTAATAAATACCTGCATCCTGAAGAATTTTATGAGTTGGTGGTGGTATAATCATTATGTTAAGGAAAAATAAAAGCCACGAGAAAACAGTTTTTCGTGGCTTTTATTTTTCACCCGAATATGATAAAATTTCGGAGCAGTCGCTACGTTTCTCAGGGCATTCTTAGTATAAAATCTCCTGAGCCGAAACTTCCCTGATCTACAGTCCAGGAGATGGTTAAATTAATCACATTATTACACGCATCTACAGACCCGGAGCCCTCTACAGCAAGGTTGGTGTATCCAAAAAACCACGGCGCAGGATCAATGATTTGCTTTTCCACCGTAGCAGTAAATGCCTTAAAATCAATTCTAACAAGGAATTCCTCTTCGGGCGTTTGGTTCACACCGGATATCTTTAATACATCCGGTGCAACCAGGGATACGGTAACCGGATAGGTATCTTCCCAGAAAAAGGGATCATCTACCTCCATATCTCCCACAAAATTGTCTATTTCAATCGGGCATACCGCATTGTAAATAATATTGGTCTTTGAGTCAGGCCAATTATTTACATCCGAAGAGGCTGTACTTGGTGAGCTTCCCTTTGTGGCGCTTCCTTTATCAAGATATACGAATCCGGGTATCACTCTCCCATCGTCCATTGTAAAATCGGCTCTCAATTCAAATTTAGTACCGGGAATAATTTCCTCAATATCTATATTGAACAAAGTCGCCAATTCGGGGCCGGTAAGTTCAATAGTTGTTGGAAACGTCGTAATGCCGGTTTTTAATTTCCTGATATTCTTATAATCATTGTTCATCACCACACTAATATCAGCGGACTGCGGCAACGACTTTTCATCATCGGGAAAATATAGATCCAGGGTGAATCTGGTTTTAAATTCGTCCGGTTCAACAATCACGAGGTCAGAAGACGGATCTACCGTAAACTTTGGTACCGGCGCTACTTCCATTGTCGGAAAATTGGGAATCTTATCCGGCCCGTATTCCTTTTTACAGCCCGTAAACAAGGCCCACGGAAGCGCGAGTGCTGCCAGCAGTAAATTTATTCTTAAGCTTTTCATTTTCTATTCTTTAATAATTTTAAGTAATGCGTTTTCCGTTTAATTCATCCAGAACACCTTAAAACTCGCAGGAGTCTTCTGCTTCGGTGCATTTTTATTCAGTTCCAACTCACGCTGGCTCCATGGTAATGACAAAGGATAAGATCTGCTCGTTACAACTGGGATAGGAGGCTGTTCATCCAATTCTATATTTCCATCAATCGGAGGATTAAAGAAATGGTCAGGCGCCATTTCTTCGTTATTGGGATCGAAAATAACGGGATAATTAGTTCTCCTGTAATCATTATAACAATCAACGCTATTTGCCCCAAAATTTGAGATCCACTTTTGGGTTAAAATAATTTCCATTTGCTTTTCCGCATCACTATTTTCAAACAGGTCTACAACCGCGTCAATAAAATCATCCGCCTCATCTGTTCCTGCTAATTTGGGTACAGACTGATTAACCGTTCCCGCTTTGGCTACCATTAAATCAACCTGTGCAATAGACTCAACTAATGCCTGCTCCAATTTGTCTTTAGCAGCGGCAGCGCCACCCGGCACAACTCCCGCTTGAATCAGCTCTGCTTCAATAAACAGCCGGTCAGCATAAGTAAGCATCCGGAAGGGTACCGCACCGGTGCCACTGGATCCGGTTACTCCCTTACCGCCCATGCCCTCACCATCATCGTATCGTCCACCGGCCGGATAGATTCCCATAACGGTAGTTGATTTATCATGGGACTTATCTCTGTTTACGCCAACTGATCCAAACACGATACTGGCAAACCCGCCGTCACGATACTCCAACGGATTACCCTCTACATTAGGCTCATCCGCTTCCAACTGATTAAAAAAGTAATACGGGATACGAGGATCTTCAATACCTGAAAAAACATTAAAGTCTTTCGCGGTACCATTGATGTCCTTCGTATTGTAGCCTTTCATAATCTGGTAGAACCAGGGACTGATATTAATGGAACGCTGGGTAGCAAAATAGTCTGCAAAATTGGGATTCCTTTCATCAGGAGAAGTAGCTGTTCCATATGGAAACATGAAGGAAGTAGCAGTAGTTCCGATCATATTATTTTCAGTAATCAACTGGTTTACCGGACCGGATACATCCTGGATCAGTCTGATTTGATTATATAATTTGAGTTTAATGGTATTGGCAGCTTTTACCCAGGAGTTCACATTTCCGCTGTAAATCAGATCATCTGTTCCGGGTTTGTTAGGATTCGCAGCGGTATTATTCTTTAAGTCAGCTATTCCCTCATCTATCAATGCCAGCAACTGAGGATAAACGTCTTTACCATCATCAAATACCGGCGCGCTTGCACCGGCGCCGCCCTGGTAATCATTGGATTCTGAAAAAGGAATTTCACCAAAAACATCTACCAACTGACTATAAGTATAAGCCTTCAGAATTTTGGCTATCCCGGCGTAAATTGAGTTTTCAGATTCTCCGGACCGTCTGATAATCTCTTCCGCATTCCGAATCACCCTCGTATACATATTTGTCCATAAAGTATTCATGTTCACTCCTTCAACTCCGTACTTATCCGGATACTCTCTTACGGTTATCTGATGAGTGTATACAGACAGTGCGTAACTAAGCCCACCCGCGCCGGAGGGACCAAAGCCCAGATTATCGGCCATGGCTTTCTGTACATAAGGCAGAAGCTTTGATTCTGCCATCGTAGTAGGATTGTTCGGATTTTCATTCACATCCAAATATCCCTTCGTACAAGATGCAACGAAAAACATCAAAACGAATAGTATAAAATATTTTGCTTGTTTCATATTTCTATATTTTGCAAATTCATGTAAGATTAGAAAGTAATTTTCAGGTTAACTCCCAATCTTCTGGTCGTTGGAGCCGCAGAATACTCAAATCCCTGAACCGAACTCGAGTAGGTACTTACCTCAGGATCAAAATTAGACGAGTGCGGTACATAGGGAGCATAATGCCACAAATTTCTTCCTGAAATACTGAATGCCATACCGCCGATTACCGGAATACGGCTAAACAGGCTCTTTGGCAGATTATAGCCCACGGTCAGTTCTCTAAAATGATAAACGGTGGCGTCATATATTGACCATTCATCCTGCCCGTTTATTGCAAACGTACCGGCAGTACCTCCTCCCGAAAAGAACAAATCGTTGGTACTTATTTTGGTAATGTTTTGAACCGGTTGTCCCTTATCATCCAATAAAGGAACCAGTTCATCGGGGTCGCCATACACACCAGGGATTATCCATGACCTTTCTCTATCTTCCGTATCCTTCAGCACCCCACGACCCAGCATGGAATTTAGGGTAACCGAATACAAATCTCCTCCCCTGGTATAATCAAACACGGCATTCAGGAAGAAACCTTTATAGCTAAAGGTATTAATCAAACCAGCCTTAAAATCCGGGTTGGGATTACCAATCATTGCCGGCTCTTTGGCATTTAATACCATGCCCGTGCCCGGATCAATCAGCAGATTTCCCTGCGCGTCTCTTGCGCTGACGGATCCTCTGATGTAGCCATAGGGCAAACCGGGTTCAAAATAGGGGCCAATATCGGTGAAAACACCTCCCATGGCCATTCTTTCCAATCCCTCAATAAGGCTTATGACTTCTGTATTGATCTTGGTGTAGGTGGCCCGGATATCCCAGTTAAAGTTTCTTGATGCAATCGGTGAAACATGCAACTCTACTTCCCATCCCTTATTCGATATCACCCCGGCATTTACATAAGCTTCCTGATATCCGGTTGAGGACGGAATCTCAATCGGTGCAATCTGATTGGTTGATTTTTTGCTAAAATAAGTAACATCAAATCCTAACCTCTTCTTAAAGAATTCCAGGTTAATCCCAAATTCATATTCAGACGTAAACTCAGGCTTTAGATTAGCATTAGCAGCAGACGTGGAAGCCGAGGCCAATGCCTGACCAAGAAATGGATCCCTTACTATGTAGGTGTCCTGCAAAAAATAAGGATCTGCATCTCTTCCCACTTTCGCCCATGCAGCCCGGACTTTCCCATAAGAAAAAGTCTCTCCCTGAAGATTCAGGGCATCTGAGAAAACATAAGAAATGGAAGCGGAGGGATAGAAATAACTCCTGTTTTCCTTCGGAAGCGTAGATGACCAATCATTTCTTCCCGTTAAATTGAGGTAAAGATAATTTCTATATCCGAGGGTCACATCACCAAACACCCCCCATAATCGTCGTATAGAAGAGTAAGAATCGTTTATCGTCTTATCTTTTGTATTGGCCAAGGTAAATATTCCGGGAGCGATAATCTCTTTTCCGTTCACTTCAGAACGTTTGGAAGTCCGCTGATTCACATTATGTCCGATCACTGCCCTCACCGTGAAATCTCTGTTTCGTAATTTGGGATTGATACTCAACAAGAAGTTGGATTCAATTGATTGGGTTCGGTAATTGGCTTCAAGAATATTTCCTTTGCCTTCTGCGGCTCTCGAACCTATATCCGTAATTTCCAAACGGTTAGCATTATAGGTATTGGTACCAATTTGATACGAAGCATTCAACCATTTAGTGACATCATATTCCAAAGATAACCCGGCAACATAACGGTCGGTTTGAGTAGTAATCACATTGTGGTAATTTGACCACATTGGATTATCATACTGAGCATTGCTTGTGGACACCGGACGCCCGTTGGCATCTTCATACGGCAGCGTTAAATCCCAGTTTCTTGCCAAAAACAAGGAACGTGCAAAAGAAGAGGCTACACCATCAATCTGATTTTCCCCGAACATGCCCCCTTTCTGTCCCGTATTCGTATAGCCAAAATTACCCCGAACGGTCAACCCGTTATCCAATTTAGTGACTCCGCCGATCGCAATACTATTTCTCCTAAAACTGGAATTGGGGACATAACCATTATGTTGCATAGTAGTAGCTGTAGCACTGAGGGAGGTTTTCTCGTCACCACCACTTACAGAAACCGAATTTTCAGTCACTATCCCAGTTTTGAAAAGATCCTTTACGTTATTCGGATAGGCTCTGTAAGCTACTTTGGGGCCAAACAAATCCGGAAACGCACTTAAATAATCCGGCCAGGTTGGAATGGAGTCGAGGCTTTTAAAGCTGGGTCCCCATGAACCGTTAGCCGCAGAATACGTAAAAGCCGAACCGGCGCCGTAGCTATTTTGGTATACTGGTAAGTTGGCAACATTTTCAAAAGAAACCGACGTATTATAAGTAACCTCTGTTCCTTTGCTGGATCTGCCGGCCGAACCTGATTTGGTTTTAATGACTAACACCCCGTTTGAAGCTCTGGAACCATATAAGGCTGCCGCAGCCGACCCCTTAAGTACAGATATAGACGCTATATCATTGGGGTCAAGTGATGACAGCCCGTTTTGATAGGCGCCACCGCCTTCCAGTTGGTGAGTTGTGTTGAACGTAGTATTATCATAGGACACCCCATCCACTATAATTAAAGGCTCGTTATTGCCAAAGAAAGAAGTATATCCGCGAATGTTTATTCTCGTGGCGGCTCCGGGAGTACCCTCCCCCTGGCGGATATCCACGCCGGCAACCTTTCCTTGCAAACCTTTTAGCATGTCCGGCTCCGAATTTTGAACCAGGGTCCCCGGGTCAACCTTTGAAACCGAATAACCCAAAGCCTTCTCTGCCCTGCTGATACCAACAGCGGTAACGACTACCTCCTGAAGACTTTCAGTTGAAGCCAGCGTAACACCAATAACACTTTGGTTAGCCACTGAAACATCCTGACTAACAAAACCTACGGCACTCACCGAGAGTACCGCATTCGGACCGGCAGTAATAACAAAATTTCCGTTTTCATCAGCAGCAACTCCTGTAGTAGTTCCTTTCACAGTGATGGTAGCATAAGGTACCGGATTACCGTTTGCGTCCGAAATCCGACCTGATACCGTCTTCGTCTGTGCCCAGGCAAATACAGCACAAATTGCCAGCAAAAACAGCAGCAATGATACTTTTCTCATGACATCGTATGTTTTATATTAAGTGGACAAAGATAAAGAGAATTAGAAAAACACAAGGTTCTGTTAAATTCCACAATTTTTTCTAAATAAAAATGGCAATTCCCGTCCCGGTGCCCGAAAAAATCCATTTAAAAAAGAAAATCAAAATCAAGCCCTTTGCAGGGTTGACATCTTCCTAAGACAAAGCAAATATATATTTTGCTGCTTTAAATGTTAACAAATGTTAGTTTTTAGATTTTAGTATATATACGTCGTTATACATAACAATACTATAAATATAATATATTTATAGTGTAATGATATCAACTAATAAGATATCTCTGCAGCAGGTTGGAGGCCAAGACAGTCCGAGCGCTATATCACTTTCTTTATGGGTTTGTGCAGCAGCGTGAGCAGCACCGGCAAAAGCACCAGATTCGTAACAGTAGCCGACAGGAGCGTTAGCGACGTCAGCCATCCCAATGCTTTGGTGCCGCCAAATCCGCTTATCATAAAAATGCTGAAACCGGCAATCAATACCAGGGAAGTATAAATAATGCTGATGCCGGTTTGATGTATCGTTTGCATAACGGTAGGCTTCACTTCCATATGATTAGACGGGAGCTCCTGGCGATAATTGACCAGGAACCGGATCGTGACATCAATGGCGATTCCCAAAGCAATACCGAAAATCAAGACGGTAGAGGGCTTAAGTGGCACGCCCACCCAACCCATGATACCCGCCGTCAGCATGAGGGGAACAATATTGGGCACCAGCGAACAAATGAGTATGCGTACCGAACGGAATAAATAGAGCATACAAAGGGCGATCAGCAAAAACGCCCACATGATACTCTCCTTCAGCCCGCTGATGATAAACCGGCTCCCCTCTAAAAAGGTAATGCTGGTTCCGGTAAACTCCACCCGGTATTTTGTGGAATCAAAAAGTTCGTCCGCCCGCTTCTTTATATCCTCCAAAATCGGCGGCAACGCCTTACTTCCCACATCCGCCATGTTCACACTGACCCTCGTCATTTGCCGGGTACTGTCCATAAAGGAGTTCATAATCTGTTGAAAGGCATTGCCATCATCACTTCCCTGTTTCCTGACCTTCAGGTAGTCCGCAATAAACGCGCCGTCGAAAGAATTGGGTACCGCATAGTTGGCGCTGTCTCCATCATAAAATCCTTGCTTTGCAAATTTCAGAGCCTCCACTAATGATAAGGGTCTCGCCATTTCCGGCTTCGCAGCAATGTATAGGGAAAGAGAGTCTATTCGTTTAAAAACATCCAACGCTTTCAACCCCACACAGCCGTATTTCTATTTGGTATCAATTAATATCTCAAGGGGCATGATCCCCTTGAAATGCTTTTCGAA
>JACFNM010000505.1 GCA_019454915.1 Chitinophagaceae bacterium | reverse complement strand
TGCCCCCAGTAATGCGATTCCCGAAGGGTGGTTAGGATTAGATATCGGAGAGGTGGCCCGCGAGGAGTTTGCCAACGTCATTAAGCGCTCAAAGACGATTTTGTGGAATGGCCCAATGGGTGTTTTTGAGATGGAGAAATTTCAATCCGGTACGAGGGCAATAGCGGAAGCGGTTGCCGAAGCCACGCAGCACGGAGCTTATTCGCTGGTAGGCGGTGGCGATTCGGTGGCTGCCGTTAATCAATTCGGTTTTGCCGACAAAGTGAGCTACGTATCAACGGGTGGCGGAGCCATGCTGGAATATTTCGAGGGGAAGACGCTGCCGGGTATAGCGGCTGTTTCAGCCCTGTAGAAAAAGAAATCAGGAATCGGTTTTTTGCAGTACGCGCTAAGTATAATGTTGTGCTAAACCTTCCGCGGCAGCATTAAACTCAATCCAGTATCAGCAAGACAAATGATTTATGAAAAGTCCATACATACCATTCCTTGCATTCTTCATTTTGTTATTGCTTACGATCCCGTTTTCATTTGACTTTGCAACCTCCGTTGTCCCCGGTTGGCATACGACCATTTTCCCACCGTATTTTATCTGGGGGCTTATCATTTTGGTCGTTTTACTTTTGGTGACAATTGGCTATTGGCTAATATCCAAACGGACGGATAGAACAAACCGGCCTTTATTTGTAATTCATTTTGCATTAACTATTCCTACGGTAATTTATTTGAACTTTCCATCCCTTCTTTTGGATGTTCAATTGACAGACCAGGACGAATTGATAAAAGCAATTCATTTTCGTATGAAACTTATCCCCATAGCGTGGATACTTTTCATCACCGGCCAAATTCTGTTTCTAATCTATTTTATCAGGACAATTGGGCAAAGTAAACCTAATACGACATAGGACTACAGCCGACATTCACATCTTATAGTCGAGTTGACCCGCATGAGGTGGGGGATAGGCCACACATTTCACCAACTTTTCATTCACTATGCGGTTGCATTTGAGCAGGAGTTAGTTATATAGAATTCCCTGTCGTTCCCAATGTGTTAACTGAAGGACAGTAGGAGAGGAGCATCATTTATAGACGACAGGCTTTCAGAGCGGTTATGCTAATCATCCAACTTAAGCACAGCGAGAAATGCTTCCTGGGGGATTTCCACGTTACCTATCTGGCGCATACGCTTTTTACCCTCTTTCTGCTTTTCTAATAATTTACGTTTCCGGCTGATATCGCCACCATAACATTTTGCCGTAACGTCTTTTCGCATTGCCGAAATATTTTCCCGCGCTAAAATCTTTGCGCCGATTGCCGCCTGAATGGCAATCTGGAATTGCTGGCGGGGTACCAGCTCCTTCAGCTTTTCGCAGAGCTTTCTTCCAAAGTCCTGTCCTTTGCTGCGATGGATCAGGGCGCTCAGGGCATCCACTTTGTCACCATTCAGCAGGATATCCATTTTTACGATATCGGCTTCCCGGTATTCAATAGGATGATAGTCGAATGACGCGTATCCCCGGGTCTGGCTTTTTAGCTTATCATAGAAATCAAAAACGATTTCCGTAAGGGGCATCTCAAAAATCAGTTCAACCCGGGTGGTGGTAAGATAACTTTGATTAATCAGGATCCCTCTTTTCCCAAGGCATAAGGTCATAATGTTACCAATGTATTCCGGCTTGGTAATAATCTGCGCCCGGATATAGGGTTCCTCGATTTTTTCTGTCTTGACTGGGTCGGGAAACTCCGTCGGGTTATTGACTACAATCTTTTCTCCTTTGGTGGTATAAGCGATGAAGCTTACGTTGGGGACCGTGGTGATAACCGTTTGCTTGAATTCCCTTTCAAGCCGCTCCTGTATAATCTCCATGTGCAGGAGACCTAAAAATCCGCAACGAAATCCAAATCCAAGAGCCTTGGATGTTTCCAGTTCGAAGGTCAGTGAAGCATCATTGAGCTGAAGTTTTTCCATGCAATCACGCAATTCTTCAAACTCGTCGGTATTTACGGGATAGATACCCGCAAACACCATGGGCTTCACTTCCTGGAATCCTCTGATGATCTCCCTGGTGGGATTTTCGGAGGTAGTAATCGTGTCACCCACCTTTACTTCTTTGGCGTTTTTTATGCCGGTGATGATGTAACCCACATCCCCGCAGGTTACCTCCTTTCTTTCGGTCATTTTCAGTTTCAGGATCCCAATCTCATCGGCTTCATATTCCTGGTCCGTTGAAACGAATTTTACCTTGTCTCCTTTTTTTATAGACCCGTTGAATATGCGGTAGTAAACAATAATACCTCTGAAACTGTTGTATACGCTGTCAAAGATTAGCGCCTGCAACGGGGCATTCGGATCGCCTTTGGGCGGAGGAATGACGGTTACGATGGCGTTTAAAATATCCTCAATGCCGATTCCGGTACGTCCGCTTGCCAATAAAATCTCTTCCGGTTTGCACCCAATCAAC
>JACFNM010000504.1 GCA_019454915.1 Chitinophagaceae bacterium | reverse complement strand
TCAACCCCACAAAGCCGTATTTCTTTTTGGTATCAATTAATATCTCAAGGGGCATGATCCCCTTGAAATGCTTTTCGAAAAATTTCAGGTCTGTGTATATTTTATCCGTTTGGGGAATATCGTCCACCATGTGTCCTACCGACACCAGTCTAAACATGCCTGCAACAGCAAAAATGATGGCTAACCCCGTAACCACATAAATTGCCCGGGTATGTTTGAATACCCAGTTTTCAACTATCGTCAGCACACGGTCGAGCCACCTGGATTCCAAATACCTTACGTGCTTCTCTTTGGGCGCGGGTAAATAGCTTAATACAGCAGGAATAGCCGCCAAAGAGATAAAAAAGATGGCCATAATACTGATGCCGGCGACTGCACCGAATTCCTTAAGGATAGCGCTTTTGGTCAGCGCAAAAACAGCAAAACCGATGGCGGCGGAAATATTACAAAACAACGTAACGATCCCCATACGGTTGACCATCTCCACCAAAGCCGCCCGCTTCTCGCCGGTATCCTGCCAGGCCGTATGATACTTATTCAGAAAATAAATGCAATTGGGAATGCTGATCACCACAACAAGCGGAGGAATTAAGGCCGTAAGAAGACTAATATTGTAGCCGAAGAGATGCATAATGCCCATGCTCCAAATCACTCCGGTGATAACCACGCCGAGGGAGAGAAACGTGGCGCTAAAGGACCGGAAAAACAACATCAGGATTAAAGCCGCAATCGCCACCGAACCAATCAAAAACCAGCGCATCTCATTTTGCACTTTAATAGCCATATTGGTGCGAATCAGCGGCAAGCCGCTGATATGGATTTCCAGATGATGCTGTTCGCCGAAATGATAGGCGAGGGATTCAATCCGGGCAATTACTTTTTCCCTCGATTTCGACCCCAACACGTCTTTATTAATACGTACCCCAATCAGATAGGCATTCGTTTCAGGGTTATACAATAAACCCTTATAAAAAGGCAGCGAGCGAAATACCGCCACAGCGCTGTCAATGACGGGCTGAGTTAAAACTTCGGCCGGGAAAACCGGTTTCACCTCCAATTTTTCTGTACTGTCATTCTTAACCAGGTTCACGGCTCCGGCAACGCTCAAAACACCCTCTACCTTATCCACCTTTTTTAAGCCATTGCACAACTCAACATAATCTGCAAACTCGTGCTCTTCAAAAAGACGGTCCGTCTGACACCCGATGACTAAGGTATTTCCATCATCGCCAAATTGCTTCTTAAAATCCAGGTATTGTTGATATAAAGGATTATCAACCGGTATGGTCCTCACAAATTCATAGCTGATATGCACCTGCAGCGCGTGGTAGAGCATAAAAGCGGTAGTCACCAATAATATCAGTAGTAGGGTAAAACGAAAACGCAATACGAACTTCCCAATCTGTTGCCACATGAAGGTTCCTGTTGAGTATGCAAAAATGCAAAGAAACTTATTTTTTTAAGCCCGTCAAGGATTTTTTCAATAAACGCGCGACTTTGAAAGTGCAAATGGCATTTATCATTCCCTTTAATCTTAGTTTTACTTTTCAGAATTATGATCCATTCCACCAAAGGCATCGTATTACGGACGGTCGCTTATAGCGAGACTTCTATTATAGCCCAACTGTATACAGAACTGTTTGGATTGCAGTCTTACCTAATCAACGGTGTACGATCCGGTAAAAAATCCGCTTTGAAGAGCAATCTTTTCCAGCCCGCCTCCATATTGGAACTAGAGGTCTATCACAACGAGCAAAAGAACCTGCAGAGAATCAGGGAAGCGAGATGGCATTATTTGTATAAGCAGATTTTTTTTAACATCTCAAAGAATACCGTTGCCCTGTTCATCACTGAGTTATTACAAAAAGTAATCAGGCAGCCAGAGCAAAACCCCAGTTTATACAACTTTATAGAAGATGCTTATATGCATCTTGATAATGCCGATGCGCGCATAACCGCCGGTTACCCTTTATTCTTTGCGCTGCATCTTACTTCTTTTCTGGGGTTTCATATCAACGATGATTACGGCCCGGATAAACCCTTATTTGATCTGCGGGAGGGTGAGTTTATCAAAGAACCACCCCTGCATCCTTATTATATTGACAGAGATACGAGCGCCGGGATTTCCGCTCTGCTGAAGATAAGACTACCGGAAGAACTACACCAAATCCAACTTTCGGGAGAAAAAAGAAGATCGCTGCTGGAATACATTATCCAGTTTTACCGACTGCACGTACAGGACTTTGGAAGTATGAAGTCGCTTCCTATTTTGAGAGAAATATTAGCCTGAAGCCGACCGATTATTGATTTAATATCTTAAATAACCCTTCAACAACGTCGCCAATTCTATAATAGCTTCATTATCCCTGACCGCAGCCCGCTTTAGCCGTACCGGCAAAATAGAAACACCATTATAAATATTGTAGTGGAGGGTAAGCTTATGACCCTTAAAACAGAAATCC
>JACFNM010000503.1 GCA_019454915.1 Chitinophagaceae bacterium | reverse complement strand
GCCTACATTCCAGCCTTCAGAAAGATATTGGTAGACGTTATCATCCATCTTCAACGTAAAATAATAGTCGGGGTAACCAAAAGCAAGAGGATGACTATTGTCCAAATGGACTTTAAAAATAGAACCCGGCGTAGAGTAAGGGATAAAATCGCGTTCATAATCCTTGAATTTTCTTAATGGGGCATAAACATCTTCGCTCTCATTGATATTAACTTCTTTTTTGAACACAATACCGCCCGTATCAATTTTTGCCAGGGCGGCAACCGCATTTTCCATGGCTATCAGCTTCCCTCCATTATTCACCCATGATTTTAATTCTAAATAATTGGCGTATTTGAGAAACGGATATCTTCCATCCGGCAGGATAAGCACATCTATATCCCTGAAATTTGGATGTATCAAATCATCCGGTCTGAGCAGCGTTACCGGGTACTCCAACTCCCGTTCCATAAAAAACCATACTTCACCGGCCGCATTCGCGCTCACGCCGTCACCCGCAAGCAGGGCAATTTTAGGGGGCTTTAGGTACTTTACGTTGCTGCTGCCGAAATCATATCCCTTGTCCACTAAGCCGCTGTTTACCGGGAAGATTTTCAAATTTTCCCGGTTGCAGATTTCGTGTATCACATTCCAAAGATTCCCACCAAAAGAACCGTTCGATGTTTTCAAAATAATGATTGAGCCTGCGTTAAAAGCCATACCCCCCGTTTCAAAACCCTCGGTGGTAAAGCGGAGCCTAACACCCTTTTGCAAGAGCTGACTTACAACCCTGGCGCTTTGCATACCCTCCCACGGAACAACGTAGCCATAACTACCCGCAAGCTGATTGACAACAGGATCCGGCTTCCTGTACTCACCGGCGAGTTGGATTCTTTCTTTAAGACCCCAGGTTTTCAATCCGTATACATAAGGAAGCGACCAGGCTGTAATATCATAGGTGGCGGAATCTACCAACTTCGACTTCGGTTCAAACAACACAGTCAATAAGGTAGATTTGGGCTGACTGTTGTTTATCACAATATCCCCTGCTCCTATGGTAAGAGATTCCTCCTTTCCCGTGAAATAGTTATAGCCTTTAACCGGGCCTTGGGCGGCCGTACCATAGCGGATTTGATTCCTATCCAACAGATTCAAAAACGCAGTAATACGCTGGAGGTCTCCGGTTTCCCGCTTAATGACATAGGTTTTGAATACTCCCGTTCCGTTAGAAACTGCGTCGTTGAAAAACTTCCTGAATTCATGAATCAGCCTGCCGGCGTTCAGGGATGAAATTTCAATCGTACTCATAGCTGAAGTGAAGTGGTGCGTTAATCTATCCGTAAGCGTGAGGGTGTCGCCTTCTTTCTTTAGAACGCCCAAGCCCGCCGCTCCTCCTCCTGCCTGCTCATAAGTCATACCCACCGCGCCATTATACAGCGGATAAGTATCGCCGTATGATGGATAATACAAATCAAAGATTTCTTTGGTGAAGTATAACCATCCCTGTTCATCAAAATATTTCGCATTATTTTTTCCAATCGTAATCTGAAAATCTCTTTGCCAGGGAGTAATCACCTCGTGATAAGGCTGCGCCGCGGGAGCAAAATAGTAGGGAGAATTAATACCCTGCTCGTGAAAATCTACATGAATTTGAGGAAGCCATTCCTGATATAGCTTCATCCTTTTCTGCGATTCGATTTGTGTTTGCCATGCCCAATCCCGGTTAAGATCAAAATAGTAATGATTCGTCCTTCCTCCCGGCCAGGGTTCACGATGTTCCCGTGCTTGCAAAGCAGGATTGTACCTCGTCCCAACCACGCTATTATACCAATTAATATAACGGTCTCTTCCGTCGGGGTTCACACAGGGATCTATTACGACTACCGTATTATTCAGCCAGCTTTTGGCTTTGGAATTAGCTGGATTCAGCAATTCCCAGGCGGTAACCATTGCGGCTTCGGAGGACGAAGCTTCGTTGCCGTGTACATTATAACTGAGCCATACGATAACTGGCGTATTTTCAACCGGCAGCGCCTTATCCCTGCCCATATTTGCCAGCCGGAGATTGTTCTGCCGGATATTTTCCAGGCTGCGCATATTTTCCTCAGAAGAAATAAATAAGGTTATTAAGGGACGACCTTCATTTGTTGAACCATAGGTTACCAGTTTAACCCTATCCCGATTGGCATTGGCCAAATGATTCAGATAATCCATGATTTTAAAATGCGGTGTAAATTTTTCTCCCGGTTTATAGCCGAGGAAGGCTTCAGGAGATTGTGTTTGCGTATAGGCTACTGCAAAAGAGAGGACAAATAATAGCTGTAAACAGCAGGATTTGATCTTCATGAACCGGTAGATTTGAAAGGCAATTTAAGAAACTATCTCTCATCATTACGATATAATTCGCTGCACCCTAACGTCGGGATACTTTTTTGTACCTTTCGTCCCAAAAATTCATTTTATGCGAAAACGACTGGTTCCGCACATGTTGCT
>JACFNM010000502.1 GCA_019454915.1 Chitinophagaceae bacterium | reverse complement strand
ATGGTACGGTTTTGCCTGAAGAGCTTCCGCGAAAAGGGTACAGGATGTGGTATCACGCATGGAACGGGGAGTATACCAATCTGTATGCTGTTAGTACCGACGGTGTTCACTGGCAGAAACCTTCTCTTGGATTAATAAACTTTCAGGGGACAATACAAAACAATATTTTTTTGAGGCGAACAAAGGAGGATCATCTTCCCCAGGTGATATATACACCCTGGGAAAGAGATACCTTGAAAAGATATAAGCTGATCAACTATGACTATGGAAGGACTTCTCCTGATCATTTGATCAGTGGTTTCTGGGGGGCATACTCTTCAGACGGAATTCATTGGAAGGACGTAAGCAGGAATCCCATTCTTAAAGATCCCGGCGATGTGGGCAATTTTAACTGGGACCCGCATAGTCGGTCGTATATCGGGTATCCTAAAATCTTTGCCCCTGTTAGTGGGTTTAACAGGCGTTGTGTAGGTTATACCGCTACAAAGGATTTTGAACAATGGCCGTCGGCTCAACTTATCCTGGTACCCGACAGTACAGATGATCATTGGGTGACAACTCCCGGGCAACGTACCGAATTCTACGGGCTGAGCGGTTTTGCTTATCAGTCTGCCTACCTGGGGTTTCTATGGATATTTCATATTACCGATGGCAACAATGATGGTCCCATATATTGTGAACTTGTAAGTAGCAGAGACGGTATCCGCTGGGCCCGCCAGGAACCAGTTGACGGGGTGAGAATTCCAATCCTGCCGGTAGGAAAAGCTGGTTCCTGGGATCAGGGAATGGTATTTTCTACCAATCATCCGCTTGTTGAAAATGACACGATAAAATTGTGGTATGGGGGCTCGAATATTACTCACGACTCTAATGAACATGGTCATTCCGGGATTGGTATCGCCACTCTTTCCAAAGACCGTTTTGTATCGCTTGATGCAAAAGGAAAGCAAGGGATCATTACTACCAGGGTACTGAATAATTTAAAAGGTAATTTATATATAAATGCAGATACCAAAGCTGGGCAGATACAGGTGGAGGTATTGGATGCATTGGGAAATGTACTGCCTGGTTATGAAAGAAGTGCTTGTACAATCAAAGGGAAAGATAATATAGAAATCCTCGCAAGCTGGAACGGAAAAAGATTACCTTCCGCAGCGTTACTGAAGCTGCGGTTCATTTTAAAAAATGCCTCCTTGTTTGCCTTCCGGGGAGACAGCATAATAAAACTCGGGTCACCGGATACTGTTATGAGCATACAGCCATTTAAGGATGTTGTAGTTTTCAGACCGGTTGCCGAAGGCGTGTATCGTCCTGTTGAAATTACCGGCTCTTCTTTTTTGGGGCCAAGATTTACCCTTTCTGCAATGGTTAAACCAACCGCAGCGAAACAAATGAGGTTGTTCAGCAATTATCGCGGGAGCGGACCCTTCGTAACGGGAGAGTTGGTAGTTGACTTTGATCCTTCCGCCCAATCAATACCGGGATGCCGGTTTATTGTAAACGGGCAAAGCGTAACTTCCGGCCCCCTGAATTTCAGAGATGGAAAATATCACCAGATTACTGTTACCTATGACTACGGCAAAGTAGTGCTTTACTTTGATGGTGGCCCTGTAGCTGTTAAGCAACTGGACGCCGGAGCTGCACATTTGTACAGCGATGGAAGTGTAAAAGCTTATTTCGATTTGCCTGACGCTCTACATGGAGTAGGTATATACCTGGGAAATGACCTGGTAATAGGAGGTGACCGGACCGGAAATTTTACTACTTACAAACATGTGTCTAAAGCGATAAATGAAGCGTTGATGGAAGGCGTGATAAAAGATGTATTAGTTACTACGGAAGTGCTCTCTGCACAACAAATTTTACAGAATTGGAATAATATCCTGCCATTTTAATAAGATAGTATGCAAATTCCGCAAGATAGTAGCAAAGTTATTTAGGGTTCGGGGGTAAATTTAACAGGTATTTTGAGGATCAAATAGAACATACGATCAAGAGGATAGAAAAGAGAATGTATGTTATATGCTTAATAAAAGGACTATAATAATCATAGGAGCAGGTGTAACCGGGCTAAGTACAGCTTACAGGCTAGCGAAAAAAGGAGCCGGCAAAATAATTGTTTTTGATAAAGGAAAAACAGGCGATGGTTCCAGTAGCCGGGCCGCAGGTATCATTACAGGATTGCTTTGGAGTAAAACAGGTATAGAAGCCAGGAAAGTTGCGTTGCGATTATTCCGCGAATTATCTTCTGAATTGAACGGCTATAGTTTTCAGGACGTTGGTACACTCAATTTGTTGGATCAGCAGGCCTGGGAACAAAGAAAATTGTTATTGCCTCTGTATGAGCAATGCGGTGCACCCTTTGAAATCCTGACGGCAAAGGACATGCGTACGCGGTGGCCGGATCTTTATCCTTCCGGAGAACTGATGGGGCTTTTTGATCCTTTGGGCGGATACAGTGAGCCGGACGAATATCTCCCA
>JACFNM010000501.1 GCA_019454915.1 Chitinophagaceae bacterium | reverse complement strand
CCGGGGGCGGTTATATTCACCTCAAAATGTCCCTCTTCTCCTAAGTAAAAAATGCCGTCACTCTCTGCGTCATAAACACCAAGATGCACGACCTCAATAACGGGTGGAGCAGGCTTTACATTCTCCTTTCTGCACGATGAAAAAAAGAATAGGTTCACCATCAGGAGTGCTGTTGCATACCACCAAATTGTATTGCTTTTCATGTTCATTTAATTTATGCGAATTGATCTCTTTCACAGGAAGAGGAAGGATATCACCTGCTTCAGCTTTGCTTAACAGGTAATATCCTTGTATGTATAATATTCATTAACAAAAACACTCAGTATCCGGGATTCTGGCTGATGCCCAAATCGTTGCCCGACAATCCTTTTGGAATCGGGAAACGGTAGAACTTACCGGAAATATTAACTGTCTTTGAATGCAGATGCTTATAGATCTTTGCAAAAAACGGATAGTTGGTTCTCACTCTGCCGTCGGTACCATCACTTTCCGCTCCAAAAGCAGCCACCATAGATGCCACAGAGCTGTAATCGGATTTATAGTATTCGAAGGTAGGTACATCGTTGGCAATGGTGCTGACCAGCTTTCTCCAGCGTACTAAGTTTGACCAGTGCCTTTGTTCAAAGAACAGTTCCAGGTACCATTCGTGCTCCAGTTGCTCTTCCGTAAGCGTAGCGTATTCTTCCACGCCTGCTCTTCTCCTCAACTCATTGATGACCTGGGCGGCTTCCGTTGCTTTGCCTAAATGAAGCAAGGCTTCCGCCTTGGACAACAGCACTTCGGCATAACGTATCTCAATGCGGTTCATGTTGTTCGGCTGTCCGGCTTCGGAACCCGGCGCCACATCGTTGTATTGAGCATTACGGTGTACGAATTTGCCGATACGCGGTGAGGTAGCCGGAAATACGTAGTCATACTCTTTAAAGTCGGATGCTTTAGTGGCGGGTGATACCAGAGGTTCATCTCCATTGTACAGCTTAGTGAAAAGAGAATAGTGCTTACGTTTGTCATCATCCGAAAAGCGGTTCAGCAGGGTTGCATCGGCGGGGCCAATGTGGTTATCCTGGTAAAGGTCGAAGCGGAAAGTGAACGGGCAATGTGTCTGGTGATTACCCTGGGCATCTCCCAACCCGTCGCCATCATGGTGAATGGTGAAGATATGCTCGGGGGATTTGTTTTCCGCGGGAACTCCAAAATTGGCTTCAAAATCATCTTCCAGCCTGTAATTACCACTGCTGATCACCTTGTCGGCGTACTCTATCACTTTCTGCAACCGGTCTGCATCCCAGGTAACTGCACCGGGATCAGCCTTACCGCCGGCAATAGCAGCCACTTCGGTCTGCGAAAGCGGTTTGCTTGCCCATTGCAGGTAAGCCCTCGCTAAAAGCGCGTTAGCCGCTCCCTGGCTCGGATTAGAGCGCGTTATATCAAAGCCCGGCAAAGCGGTCTCAGATTCCGTAAAGTCTTTGACGATTTGTGCATACACTTCGTCTATAGATTTACGTGAAGTTTGTTCTTCCTGCGAAGGCTTCGTAGTTAAAATGAGCGGCACTTCACCCCACAGGTTTACGAGGTAGGCGTACGCGTGAGCGCGGATAAACTTTGCCCGAGCTCTTGCCAGGTCAATGCTGGCTTGTGTGAGACCGCCCCCTGCACTGCTGGAGTCTGCTTTTTCAATGGTCCGGTTGGCCTCGCCGATGCTTACATACAGATAGTTGAAAATCTTGGTAGGATACCAGTTATTCACATCTGTTTTTAACTGGCTTACCAGCGGACCGGCCTCATCATCGGCGCCTTCAAAGCTGATGGTATGTTCACTGGTTGATTCCAGAAGGAACGAAAACGAAGAGCTTAACCGCTGCCATGGCGGAAAGGCTGCGTTTGCGGTGGCCAATGCTTCCTGGTCCGATTTCCAAACCGATTCCCCGGTAATCACCGGAGGCGGAATATTGCCCGGATCCAGATCCTTTTTGCAGGAAGAACCCGCTAAAGAACCTATCGCAATAACCGTAATCATTAGATGCTTGATTGATGTTGTCATATACTGTGTTGTTTTTTAAATATTGAATAAATACATTTTTCAGAGAGAAATATTTACGCCGAATAAAAAGGTGCGCGGCATCGGAAAAGTTCCAAGGTCAATCCCCTGCGCCACCTCCGGGTCGTACCCTTTATAGCCGGTGAGCGTTATAAGATTTTGCGCCGTAGCGAAAAGCCGGATGTTCAGCGGCAGATTGCGACCGGCTGGCAGAGCATTATTAAGTGTGTAGCCCAGCGTTATCGTTCTCAGCCTCAAAAAAGAAGCGTCTTCTATGTAGCGGCTGTCCAACTCGGAAGAAAAAGGCGAGCTGGTGATACGCGGAACGCTATTGGAAGGATTGGTTTCCGTCCAACTGTCTAACAATGCCGCTGAGGCGTTATAGGCATCCGTCGGTCTCTCCAGGTAACGACGAAGCTGATTATATACGCTGTTGCCCTGTG
>JACFNM010000500.1 GCA_019454915.1 Chitinophagaceae bacterium | reverse complement strand
AAATTAAGTCTTTTATTAAAGCATGGCAGTCTGGTCATTGCGCATTTGCCAACCAATGGCTTCGCAACATACAGATGCAGGGCTTTACCAAATAATCATTCGCCGGGTATGGGCGTCATACCCGGCTGTTTTAAACACAAAAATGTTTTATGATGCAAACCTTACATAACCTTAATAATGTACAACGGGCGAAGTTATTGTTTGATCTATTGCCCGCAGATATCCCCGCGTACATAGACTTTACAAAATCTCTTGCCGAACGGGTAAAAACAAATCCCGATGCGCTCCGGGAGAAATGGCAAACGCCGCTCCTAAATGTAGATATGTGGGTAAAACTGGCGCAAGCAGTACACGAGACTATAGAAAAACACGGGGTCAGATTATCCAAATCAGGCCGGCTGTTTTCTGACCGGTTATTTGACGGGTACCTGGCTTTGTTTTCCGTGCATTGCTTACAACAGTTTGTACAATATTCCGAGCTCAAAGAGTACCGGTTTAAAATGGCGGTGGAGCTATTTTTTGATTGTTCAGATTACTAACCCCTTAACTGAAACATACCAAACCATACCATTATGGAAAGGAAAAAAGAAACAACAGCATGGAACATGGTATCAGAAGTGGAACTGATTTACAAATCTAAAGTAAAAGCTTCTGACCGGCCCTTCATCAAATGTTCCGCGGATATTGAAAAAGTGCTGCGCAATTTCTATGATGAAAATACCATCGAACTGCAGGAACAGTTTAATATTTTGTACCTCAACAGGGGATATCGTGTATTGGGTATTTACAGGGTATCTACCGGCGGTATTACCGGTACCGGTGAAGGGTTGTTGTAACACAACCCTTTTTCATGCTAATACACTCATTGGAAAGCTGCCGCCCTGCCTTCATGGCGTAAATAAAAGCGGCAGGGCGGCAGCTTGACTATTTTATGACGGTTAATAAGCGGGATTATTATTAGATACCGGATTAATTAATTCAGCTTTGGATAACACAATTTTCCCTTTATCATTTTTGTATACGCCGATCCTGTAAACAGCATTGATAGCACAACCGGAAAAATCAACCGTTGAACCGGGCGCCACATACTTGCCGGTTTGATAATGGCAATAGACGGTTACCACAAATCTCTCTCCGGTATCCCGCTTAGTAAAATAGCAATTGATAGCGATAATCCTCTTTGACCAGGTTTTAAAATCCAGCACGGCTTCAAATTCACCTAATGGTATTTGCTTTGGATCGTAACGATATAAGCGGGGAGAGCAGCCGTTACGGATAGCCGTTTTAAATGACCATATATTATGCTCCATTGCTTTTTATTTGGATTGCAATACATTGAGCTTAGCATACATTTCCGTTAATCCGGCTTTTTGTAAAAGGTCGCTCGTCAATCCATTTAGCTCGCCCAATGCCTCTTTTCCGGCTACCTGCAATAACCCCGCCTGTTCACTATCTTTTGCGGACAATCCAAGCTCAATAATACGGGTTAGCAAAAGCACATTCTTTCTTGGAATATGCAAGGTGATTTTTACCGTATCACTCATGCCCGGAGAGCTAAGCAGGGTTTCATATACAACCGCTACGTCTTTTGTTGATAACATACAATAGGTTTTTACTTCACAAATCTTGTTCACGTTGTAAAGCTATTAATCCATAGTGGCATAAAACCCTTTTCACCTGTTCAAAAATTGAAGAGGTCATTTTTATCTGCTTTGTCATACATAATTTTGTTACCGTCATTTGAATTGTGAATAAGAAAATGTGTGTTATGACAGTTGAACAAGCTAAACAACTGGACATGGTAGATTACCTGTCCCGGCTGGGCTTCCAGCCCTCAAAGATTGCTGGTAACAGCTATTGGTATCATTCTCCCTTGCATGATGAAAAAACACCTTCCTTTAAAGTGAACCTGCACATGAACCGGTGGTATGATTTTGCGGATGGTGCAGGCGGTAACTTAGTAGACTTTGGGATTTTATATCACAAATGCAGTGTGAGCGATTTCTTACAAAAGCTGGATGGTCCCGCTAACATATTGCATCAACAAAAACCTGCACTGCATCAACCGCAGCAAGACAAAGAAGACAATGCCATTACCATCCTTTCCACCCATCTTATCAGTTCCTATCCACTGCAAAAATATTTGCATTCCCGCAGGATTAACCGGGATATTGCGGATAAGTATTTGAAAGAGGTACAATATAAAATCGGGGACAAAACCTATTACGCATTAGGCTTTAAAAATGATGCCGGCGGCTATGAATTACGCAACGCTTCTTTTAAGGGCAGCAGCTCTCCCAAAGACATCACTTTTATTGATAACGGAGCAAAGGATGTGGCAGTATTTGAAGGCTTTTTTAATTTCCTTTCATACAGGAATATGTATTACAATCAACCTGAGCCGGCTCGCAATTTCCTGGTATTAAATTCTACTTCCTTTTTTGAAAAGAGCCTGCCAAAAATGCAGGAGCATGAGCGGGTACATTTGTT
>JACFNM010000499.1 GCA_019454915.1 Chitinophagaceae bacterium | reverse complement strand
AACCTTTTTCAAGGCAGGATAAAAACAGTTCTTTTGATTTTTGAGCATTGACTTTCGTATCGGCAAAAACCAAATGCGCTGTTTGTGCGGTTGGAGTTGCATGATGCACATCACCCTCGTTGTGCATCCCGCACTATCCCGGACTGTCTTGTGACTTCATGGTAAGCGAATACAATGTGGAGACATAGATATAGAGTGTCTGTCCGGGTTTGGTAGTAATATTATTAGCCTTTTAAATTAAATCAACGGGTTTTGTGGGAGCGCCGAGTCATCGTTACTTCAGTGAGCTCCTTTTACCTGCATTTGTAAAGTATATACTGATTTAGACGCCGCAATAAATAAAGTCTTTCGATCGCTGCCTCCGAAGCAGATATTACCTACCCATCCCGAGGGTACCGGTATATTTCCTAACCTCTTCCCATCGCGATCAAAAACGGTAACACCACGTCCGGTGATATAGAGATTGCCTTTGCGATCCAGCGTCATCCCATCGGAGCCCATCGGAGCAAATAGTTGTCTGTCGCTTAAGGCGCCGTCTTTTTGAATACGGTACCTGTATGTTTTACTGTCTCCGATATCTGCCACATAAAGCCATTTGCCATCAGGAGTACCCACTATCCCATTGGGCTTTACAATTTTATCATCAACTACAAATGGTTCTGTGGCGCCCCTGGGGAGGTAATATACATTCTGCCTCTCCATATCCGGTTTTTGCCTTTCCCAGTAATCGCGTTGATAATAGGGGTCAGTAAAATAGATGCCCCCTTTCTTATCTTGCCACAAATCATTGGGTCCATTAAATCGTAAACCTTTATAAAGACTATTCAGCAATACAGTCACTTTTTTATCCGGGCTTATTGACCAGATTTCATTGTTTTCATCGGCGCAAGTCAATAAATTTCCCGAACGGTCAAAATACATTCCGTTTGAACGACCTGCAGGATCCATAAATACCGACAAGTTTCCTTCCGTATCGTATTCCCATATTTTGTTGTTCGGTTGGTCGGTGAAGAAAATATTCCCTTTCTTATCCGCAGCAGGTCCCTCTGTAAAGCTAAACTGATCAGATACCAGATGCAAACCGGCCCCCGGCCGGATCAGCTTCGCCAAACCATCACTGGTATCAGAGAAGGATATCTCCGGGTGAGATATTTTTTGAGTGAATCCATTTTCAGGATAAGGAGAATTATATCCCGAAAAAGCAGATACCCCAAAAGCAGTCATTAAGCCGAGACCTATATAAAGAATCTTGTCCATAACCAACTATTTAATAACAGACTTCACAATATAATTTATTTATCCCAGTGTATGAAGTCCTCACTTCAACCATTCTTCATAAAGCAGATAATGGTTTTCATTGGCGCCATGCGGTGAAGTGATAAACCGTTCAACGGCGTTGTTTACCTCATAATTCCTTCTGATAACAGAAAAGTCTCTATCTATCAAACCGGCAGTTGCCCAATCGCCTTCGCCATCAGTTGGACTGACGATTAACAATTTGCGTGGTGCAAAGCCTGCAGCCAAATCCGGTAAATCATAGGCAGTAAGCGCTCCCGGCACGAGGCTGTGTACAAAGCCCGGAAAATAGTAGCGTTGTAAAGCTATGGTACTGTAGGAAGTATATGGTTCAACAAGGGCTATTTTATCTAATGGCGCGTCAAAAGCTGCGGCATGCAGGAGTACCGGACACAAATCTTTTTTAGCCAGCGCAAGAATCTCCTGTGGAGCGTAGTCCCGCTTCAGCAACCGGGTCAGTCTTACCACATCCGCTGCCCGTGTTCCAACAATACTTCTGCCAACCAGCATCGAGGCAAACCAGACATTATAAGATACTCCTTTGATATAGGAGTCGCCATGAAAAACACCCGGTCCCATTTCTCCCTGCCCGACTAAATCGGGCGCCAGTACAGTAAATCCATTTTTCACAAACCAGACTAATTCTCCTTCATCTTTTAGTTCCGTCTGTTTACCCGATGGGTCCAGATATATTACTGCCTTTTGATTAGAATGTTCAGGCTTTAACAACAGATAAGGAATAACATAATCTCCTTCACCCTTCAAAAAATATTTCTCAATCACATAACCTTCTTTTTGAAACCTGCCGGTAAAAACCGGTTTGTCCACCCATAAAGGAGTCCAATACCCTGACAGATATTTTGCCTCCTGAGTAACTCTTTTCAGATGACTATTTAGATCCTGTCTGGCATTTTGCAATTTCGATAAAAGCTGTTCGGTATGCGTTTTATTCAAGCTGAATATGGTTTCCGTTTTTAGAGAAGTTGCTAATTGCCCCGTTGGCGTCACCTGCAAATCCTGCTGACTCAGTGTATCCGTTACTTCATCTTCCGATGAGCCGGGATTATTTAAATGTTTTTGAAAAAATGCATACATGGCTTCCCTGTTCTTTTTGGTGGATGCATGGGCCGTATCATCCTCCGCCCTCCCAAACGAATCACTTTTTCCGTAAGCCTGATAGATGCGCGCCACTTCTCTCTCTGTTTCT
>JACFNM010000498.1 GCA_019454915.1 Chitinophagaceae bacterium | reverse complement strand
ATCAACAGCGAAAGCACTAGCAGATTTGGGGTTGTCTGTCAAAGAGAAAAGTATCGAATTTCAACCACAAAATTTAAAAGAAGAAACTTCAAGTCCTGTAAGAAAAATGATGCGTATAGGTGTTGCGTCTGATCATGGGGGATTTGATTTGAAAGTAAAACTGGTTGCGTTACTCAAAACTGCCGGCTACGAAGTAAAAGACTTTGGCGCTTATCAACTCAATACCGACGATGATTATCCTGATTTTGTTATTCCGATGTCGGAGGCAGTGGCTAATGGGGAAATCTCACGAGGTGTAGCCATTTGTGGGAGCGGTGTTGGGGCTTGTATTGCGGCTAATAAAATTGCCGGCGTTCGTTCAGCTTTGATCACCGATTCATTCTCTGCCCGCCAAGGGGTTGAGGACGACAATATGAATATAATGTGTTTAGGTGGTCGGATCACAGGGTCTGCGTTAGCCGGGGAATTGGTGCAGATATTTATCAATGCCAGGTTTAAGAATGAAGAACGATTCCTGCGACGCCTTAACAAAGTTTCCGTACTGGAAAGGAATAAAGATTAAAAACCAGAAATGGCTAAACAAATGTTAAAAGATATTATTGAATAGAGGCGAAGTTATCATGAACAGATAGCTACAACGACGGGTTTACATGAAAGTATCGGTGGCGTTTTTTATTTAAATGACGAAACGAAATCCATTCAACGAAAATCTTTATAATGCGTTTAAATTATCAACTTAAAACTTAAACAATTGAACAACATGAACCCTAAAACAGGAACACTTGAACAGCAGGGTATCAATACGGTTCGGATACTCGCTGCAGATGCCGTACAAAAAGCAAATTCAGGTCATCCCGGAACACCCATGGGGCTTGCATCCGTTGGCCATGTTCTGTGGGCGCAAATCATGAACTATAATCCCCAGAATCCAGCATGGGCAAACAGAGACCGCTTTATTTTATCCTGCGGCCATGCCTGCATGTTGCAGTATAGTTTTTTGTACTTAACGGGTTATCCCATCACGCTCGACGATATCAAAAAATTCCGGCAATTACACAGTAAAACAGCGGGGCATCCTGAATACGGATTGTTACCCGGTATTGAAGTAACGACCGGCCCGCTAGGGCAGGGATTTGCCAACGGCGTAGGGTTTGCCATTGCACAAAGATATATGGCAGCCCGCTACAATAAACCTGGTTTTGATATTTTTAATTATAAGGTTTATGCTATTTGCAGCGATGGCGATATTATGGAAGGTATTAGTTCTGAAGCTGCTTCTATAGCCGGACATCTTCAGTTAGGCAACATGATTTATTTGTACGACGATAACCATATAACTATTGAAGGCAATACCGATCTTGCATTTGATGAAGACGTGGCAAAACGCTTTGAAGCGTATGGCTGGCATGTTCAGGAGCTTCCGGATGGTAATGATTTAGGTGCTTTATCAACAGCAATAAAAAATGCGCAAAAGGAAACAGACCGTCCTTCACTGATAAAGGTGCGCACACACATTGGTTATGGCAGCCCCAACAAACAAGATACGGCCGCTGCACATGGCTCTGCCTTAGGCGAAGCAGAAGTGAAGCTCGTGAAGGAGAATTTTGGCTTTGACCCTGATAAACATTTTGTTGTGCCCGACGATGTATTAAATTATTATCGTGAAGCAGGTAAGAAAGGAATAGATAAAGAAAAGAACTGGAACGATCTTTATAAAAGGTACAAAGAAAAATATATCGAACTATCCAATGAATATGAGTTGTTGAGCAGCGGTAAATTACCGGAAGGATGGGAAGAGAGGGTGCCTGTTTTTAAAACTGAAGAAGAAATGGCGACACGCAAAGCCTCTGGCAAAGTGTTAAATGCAATAGCCGATTATTTGCCGAATTTAATAGGCGGCTCGGCGGACCTTGCTCCTTCTACCGACACCAACCTGGAGAAATACAAATCATTTTTAGCGACAAATTATGATGGTCGCAATTTTCACTTTGGCATCAGGGAACACGCCATGGGCGCTATCTTAAATGGATTAGTGCTTAGTAAATACCTCATTCCTTACGGGGCTACATTCCTGGTATTCTCCGATTACATGCGGCCACCCATCCGGCTGGCAGCGATTATGAAAATACGGCCCATATATGTTTTTACACACGACAGCATAGCGTTAGGAGAAGATGGCACCACCCACCAGCCCGTAGAACAACTCATCGGTTTGCGATCAGTTCCCAACCTAACAGTAATTCGCCCGGCAGACGCCAATGAAACCGTGCAAGCCTGGCGGATAGCAATTGAACATTCCGGTGGACCAGTTGCATTAATTTTAACTCGCCAGAAAATTCCGGTAATCGACCAGGAAAAATATACAAAGGCGATTGAATTGGAAAAGGGGGCTTACATTCTTTCGGAATCAAAAACACAGCCCGACATTATTTTAATTGGTACGGGTTCGGAAGTGCAGTTGCTGCTGGCAGCTCAGCAAAGATTAAAAGAAGAAAACATCGCCGCACGTGTGGTAAGCATGCC
>JACFNM010000497.1 GCA_019454915.1 Chitinophagaceae bacterium | reverse complement strand
GGGAGGGCGCCTTCGCAGGCAGCCAAAGCCCGGCTCACTTCGTAGCTGAAATCCACATGACCAGGGGTATCAATCAGATTAAGGGTATAGGTTTCGCCGTCGGAATGTTGGTAATTGATTTGAATCGCATGGCTCTTGATGGTAATTCCTTTTTCTCTCTCCAGGTCCATGTCATCCAATACCTGATCCATCATATCCCTCTCATTCACTGTGTTGGTATGCTGCAGCAGCCGATCAGCCAGTGTACTCTTCCCGTGGTCAATATGAGCGATTATGCAAAAATTCCGAATATGCTTCATGTAGTTCCTGTTACCTTATAAGGGAATGGTATCCCCTTTCATTTTTGGACGGGCAAAGGTACAGGATTTATGGAAATTACTTTGCTTCGTGGTTTTTTCCGGGCATCAATTTCCGGAATCCACCGGTGTGCCTTGTGCATCCCAAAACTGCTGCTTCACTATCCTTGAGGTTTTGTGGTCGCCGGTGTGAGACCAGCCGGGGGGCATGATAATATACAGGAGTTTGTTGAGGATTCCGGGTGCATGCCGTATGTCTCTCCACAGCGCGCCAAACTCACCAAAGTTGACGTCCCAAAAATTGTTGGCATTGATGGGGCGGGTAATGCCGTATTCAATGGGTATGTCTTTGCGTTCATCTATATAAGTGCCGAAGAGCCTGTCCCAGAAATTTAGCAGGTTACAATAATTGGTGTCAATGTATAGCGGGTTGCGCGCGTGGTGCACGCGGTGGTGCGATGGAGTCAGTATGATTTTTTTTAAGAAACCCATACGCCCGTCTTTCATGATGTTTTCCCCTACATGAATGAAGGCTCCCCAGGTACCGTCAATAAACATGATCAGGAACAGCATGGGTGGATTCACGCCGGCCAATATGCAGATGGAAGTGCGGATGACATCCGCATAGGGCGCTTCTAAGAAAAAATGGGTATAGGTTACAGATAAATTCATGGTTTCAGGTGCATGGTGTGTGGAATGTAAACACCACAGTATCCTGATTTTATGGGCGAGGAAATGATACACAAAGTGGGAGAATTCCCAAATGATATAACCATAAATAAACCAATACCAGGTAAAGCTGGTTTTAAAAATGGCATGTTTTTCAAACAATCCGATACAGAAAGCAACTGCGGCGATGGAAATAAAGCGGGATACAAACCGGTTGAAAACGAAAGTCAGAAACGGCACCTTATAATCCTCTAATTTGAACCTTTTATAAAATATGCTCCTGATGATTTCAATAAATAACAGGAGCGGAATGATGGGGGCTATTACGCCCATTATTCCATGAAGGGTAAGTAGCTGGCTGTAGTCGCCGGATTGAAATAATTCAATCAATCGGCCGAAACCGAAGAAACCGATTATCTCCTGGTACAGCGCTTCAAAGAAGTTTCTCATTATGGAAATTTGTCGTTATTTAAAAATGCAGAAAAGGATTCATGTTCCCGCTAAAAGCGATCATTGTGGTCTTCTTAACTCATTACGCCCCTTAGATAACCAATCGACTCTGCTACACCAGGAAGTATATCTTTCATGTCTTTTTCAAACTCCAGGCTGCATACTCCCGGATAATTGATCTTGCGCAGCGCCGCTATAAAAGAAGGGAAATCAATGGCGCCCCTTCCTACTTCAATGGCTTTGCCCTGTGCATTGCCGGCCGTCACATCCTTTATGTGCAGGTCGAATAAGCGGGGTGCGTACTCGTTAACAGCTTTCACCAGGTTGGTACCCGCGCGGAATGCATGACCGATATCGAGACAAAGTCCCATTCGCTTGTCCATTTTGTTTATCCGGTCGTAAACGTCTTTAGGGCCGGGATACAGTTTGTCTTCGGGGCCATGATTGTGAATGGCAATTTTAATATTGGTTTCCTTTACTTTCTTTTCCGTATATCCCAGCAAGTCATAACCCGGTACGCCCACGATCATGTTGACGCCCACTCTTCTTGCATAATCAAAAGCACGATCCACCTCTGCTTCTGATTTCATGTAGATTACCCCCACGGTATACACCTGTATACCATGGTCGTTGAATTTACCGATCACTTCCCGTATGGTTTCCGGTGAACTGTCTAAAGGCAGATGAAAATCTTTAACCGATAAATGAGTTATTCCCACTCTGTTCATGATCGCAATGGCCTGGTCAATCGTATAGTTGACAAAAGTGTAGCCCGCCATACCTACAGGCAGGAAGGATTTCTTTAACGGTTCGCGTTGATGAGCGCCGTTGGCGAAAACAACTAATGAACTTACAGAAGCTGCCGGAACGGCTATTGCAGAAGTTTTGAGAAAATTTCTTCTTGAGATCATACAACAATGATTTGAAATATCGAATTAAGTTAAGTATATTTTTTTATATCGTCATCAAATAACCGTAAACATTTTATAGATGTCATTTCCAATTTGAATGAACAGATTAGCATCGCGGATTTGTGAATTGATTTATCATCTTTACATTTACACGAAGCATATTCCTTTGAAATAACAAAAACAAGTGCATGCCTTTAAGAAAT
>JACFNM010000496.1 GCA_019454915.1 Chitinophagaceae bacterium | reverse complement strand
AGCCCGTCCGCTATTTTCCTGTCGTTGCTCAGGCGGGGCACCTTATTCTGTCCTCCTAACTTACCCACACTTTTCATGTAGTCAATAAACCCGTTTTTCCTGATCCGGCTTATTTTGAGGGGCGCCAGGATACTTCCCCTGATAAGATCGTCATAATAAATGTTTTTCTCTCTCAGGTTATTATCTACTGCCAAAGCCAGCCCCTGTATATCTGAAGGCTCATTTTCAAACTCGATAAACCATTCATGGTAGCTTTGCCCTTTTTCCTGCATTACCATCGGCGCCACAGTGAATTCGGTAATTTTCAGTCCTTTTTCATCCGCAGCCTTCAGCAGACTGTGTTCCACCTCCTCCCCAATCACGTGGTCGCCGAATGCAGAAATATAGTGCTTAATACGTCCGGTAACGATTATGCGGTAAGGGTTCAGCGATACAAATTTCACCATATCGCCCAGGTTGTATCCCCACAATCCGGCGTTGCTGTTAACGATAAGGGCATAATGCTCACCGGTTTTCACTTCTTTCAGCGATAAACGGCGGGGGCTGTCCGAAAAAATATCCTGCATGGGTACAAACTCAAAGTAGATACCGAAATTGGTATTCAGCAACAAGCCCTCTTCATCGCGCGTATCCTGGAAAGCAAAAAAACCTTCCGAAGCCGGATAAGTCTCGATGGTGTCAATCTCCCGGCCTATACTCTCAAACAACCTTGCTTTATAAGGCTCGAAATTAACGCCCCCGTGTACCATTACATTAAAATTAGGAAAGAGGTCTTTTATTCTCCTGCCCCTTCTTTCTATTAAACGGTCGAAATACATTTGCATCCAGGGGGGAATGCCGCTAATCATGGTCATGTCCTGGTCAATGGTTTCATCCACTATCTTCTCCAGTTTGGTCTCCCAGTCCTCAATGCAATTGGTTTCATAACTGGGAAGCTGGTTGGTACGCAAATACCGGGGTATCAAATGATTGGAAATGCCGCTTAAGCGTCCCGTGGGGATATTCCCTACCCTTTCCAGTTCGGGACTGCCGCTTAAAAAAATCATTTTTCCGTCGGCCGCCTGGTAATTACCCGACTCGGTCATATAACAGAAAAAAGCATTTCTCGCCGTATCAAAATGATTATTGACAGAATCCCTGGTAATCGGAATGTATTTTATACCGCTGGTGGTACCGCTGGTTTTGGCAAAATAGATGGGCAAACCCTTCCATAACACATTATGTTTTCCCTCCTTAATCCGGTTGATATAAGGTACAAATCCCTCATAATCACGAAGTGGCACAGCCTGTTGATACTCAGCATAATTCGATACCTCGTGAAGATGATGTTCTATACCAAACTCTGTCTTTCTGCCCGTTTTTAATAAGTTCTGCAATATCTGCTCCTGGTCTTCCAGTGCGGTATTTAAAGACTTCCTGACCTGTTTGTATATATATCCGGCAAAAGGCTTTGCCAAAAAAGACTTTATCTTCATGTGACGACAGCAAGAATAGTTGAGCACACAAAGATAGTCTTACGCCTGTAAAGCAGGCCTCAAGGTATGAAAGATTTTTCCCATCAACTATTTGTCAGGTTTAAAATTAATCCTACCTTTGCACTCCTTAAAATTTGCCTCATGTTTGCAGTAGTAAAAATAGCCGGACAACAGTTTAAAGTTAAGCAGGGACAACAACTCTATGTTCCGCATCTTGCAGGAAAAGCGGGTGACCAGGTAGAATTCGATGACGTATTGTTAACGGACGATGGCGACAACCAGACAACCGGAGCCGGAGTAAAGTCAAAAGTAAAGGCCGAAATCGTTGACGAGGTGAAAGGTGACAAAGTGATCGCTTTTAAAATGAAGAGAAGAAAAGGCTTTCGCAAAAAACACGGTCATCGTACCCTCTTCACTCAGATTAAGATAACAGAGATTGCATAAATAATTTCCGGAGCGGAGTATCTCAAACCGGAACTCATTCAAATAAAACTCCCAAATCATGGCACATAAAAAAGGAGAAGGTAGTGTAAAGAACGGACGCGACTCCCAGAGTAAACGTCTCGGTGTAAAAATTTATGGTGGACAACCCGCCACAGCAGGCAGCATTATCGTACGTCAACGCGGTACCGCTTATCATCCTGGCAAGAACGTAGGACTCGGAAGAGACTTTACGATTTATGCTTTAAATGACGGGCTGGTAGAATTTAAGAAAGGAAAAAGTAACAAAACGATCGTGTCCGTAACGGTAGCAGAAGCAACAAATTAAAAAAAAATTTTGTAGTTGGAAAAATGTTTTTACTTTTATGACGTTAATCCATTATTAACTAACCATTAAATTCTAAAAAACATGGCAACTGCAAAGAAAGCCGTAAAAAAAGCTGCTCCCAAAAAAGCTGCTAAAAAGGCTGCTCCTAAAAAAGCTGCAAAGAAAGCTGCTCCTAAAAAAGCTGCTAAAAAGGCTGCTCCTAAAAAAGCCGCTAAAAAGGCTGCTCCTAAAAAAGCCGCTAAAAAGGCTGCTCCTAAAAAAGCTGCAAAGAAAGCTGCTCCCAAGAAAGCC
>JACFNM010000495.1 GCA_019454915.1 Chitinophagaceae bacterium | reverse complement strand
AGCCGCTGATGAAAAATGAGATTCGTGGGATTATTAATATTCAGTTGAATCAGTTGAAGGACTTAGTGGCTCAGAATGGTATTGAACTTGGGTTTACAGACTACGCCATCGAGTTTCTGGTTGAAAACGGGTACGATCCCCAGTTTGGTGCACGTCCTTTAAAAAGGTTGATCCAAAAAGAAATTATCAATCAGTTGAGTAAGAGAATCCTGGCGGGAGATATAGATAAGAGTAATCCCGTGCTGGTAGACGTGTTTGATAATACAGTGGTTTTCCGCAATGAGGCTGCAACTTCGGAAAATACGAATGAAAAAAAGAAGAAAGCCGTCTCATAAATAGTTGTCGTTCTTAATGGTAAAGCGTTACTCGGTGAGTGACGCTTTTTCGTGTCATTCAGCTACGCTAATTGTCTATCTACAAAAAACCTTATTACCGGATAATAAAAGGTTCACTTCTCAATTTGCTCAATTTTATTCCTTTCATAAACCGGTCTCGAATTGAACCAATAGATAATTAAGGCGATGAAGCAGAGAAAGGCTGTTATCAGGTACATATTGGAAAATCCCCAATGATCGGCTAAATAGGCTCCCGTCAACATTCCACCTCCGATACCCAGGTCGAAAGCCGTCAGATAAGTGGAGTTGGCGGTACCGCGCTGGGATGCCGGTGCCATGTTGTTATAGATGGTCTGAAGTGCGGGGAAGAGTGTGCCATAGCCTAGGCCAATCAATAGCGCTGAAATAGAAAACATAACAATATTATGATACAGGGCAAACCCCATATACCCGAATCCGATAAGAAGAATAGCGACTATCATCACCTGGTGTAAGAAGCCCCTGTCCGTTAACTTCCCGGAGGTAACACGTGACAGTACGATGCCGCCGGCCAGGAACAGGAAGAAAATACCTGAGTTATGAATGCCGATGTCTTTTCCGTATAAAACGGCGAACGCTACCAAAGTACCCCAGCCAAAAGCTAACAGCAACTGGTTTAAAAATATAGGAATAGCTTTTACCAGGATAAAGCGGTCGAGCGAAATAGCCGGCCTATGGGTGCTCGTCGGTCGTTCCGGTACTTTAATAAAAAGCGTAGCGAATATAGACAGCAGTCCCATCAGAAGCGAAGAAGAAATCAAAGCGCTGAATCCATAGGCGTCATAAATCTTCACGGCGATATAGGGCGCTATAGCCATGGCAATATTCATATTCACCCCAAAATAGCCGATGCCTTCGGCGCGGCGGGAGGATGGAATAATATCAATGGCAACGGTGTTAGCTGACACAGTTGACAGACCCCAGAACAACCCGTGGATAAATCTCAGAATGATAAAAAACAATACGGAGGTTACAAAATAATAACCGGTAAAGACAAAAACGAATAAAGAAATCCCGAAGATCAGCAGGGGTTTTCTGGCATAAATGTCTACCAGGAAGCCGCTAAACGGACGGATGCAAAGCAACGCCAGAGCATAGGACGACATTACCACACCTATTTTGGATGGAGTGACCCCCATTTCATTAGCGAGATAGAGCGGAATAGTCGGCATCAGCAAATTAAAAGCGCATCCAAAAAGAAAATAAGCTATGCAGGCAATGATGAAGCTTTTGTTCCAGAGCTTTTCTTTCATCTGAAAATTTTCGATATTGGGCGCAAAATTAAGGAAGACGCAGCGAGATAGTTTTAGGGATTTTGGGATCGCCTCAGATACTAAGTATTATTCAATCATTGGGTAGATGGCTGATTGTCCCGGTTAATTAAATTATACGGGGTTTCCTTATTAAATATTACTTTTGCTACCTGCTTATTTTGAACGTATGCCTCAATTTAATAAAAGACAGTTTCTGGATTTTGAGAAGCCAATCAAAGAGCTATTTGATCAGATAACTCAATTAAGACAATTGGCGGAGAAGAATTCGAGGATGGATTATTCTTCAACCATCGGTGAGTTGGAGAAATCGGTGATCGAAAGGCGTAAAGAAATAACCCAAAATCTTACACCCTGGCAGCAGGTACAGTTGAGCCGGCATCCGGATCGTCCTTATACCCATGCGTATATCAACCGGATGTGTACAAATTACGTTGAATTGTACGGAGACAGAAATGTGCGGGACGATAAGGCTATTGTAGGAGGTTTTGCGCTGCTGGACGGGCAAACCGTTATGATAATCGGACATCAGAAGGGTATTAATACTAAAATGCGTCAGCAACGCAACTTTGGCATGGCCAACCCGGAAGGATATCGCAAGGCGTTGAGGTTAATGAAATTAGCGGAGAAATTCAATAAGCCGGTAATAACCCTGATAGATACTCCCGGCGCTTTTCCCGGCGCCGAAGCTGAAGAGCGCGGGCAGGGTGAAGCGATAGCACGGAATATATATGAAATGATGCGCCTGAAGGTTCCTATTATCTGTGTCATTATAGGAGAAGGGGCAAGCGGCGGCGCACTGGGCATTGGAGTGGGTGACCGCGTGCTGATGTTGCAGAATACCTGGTACACGGTTATCTCGCCGGAGAACTGCAGCTCCATTCTGTGGCGCAGTTGGGAAAAGAAGGAA
>JACFNM010000494.1 GCA_019454915.1 Chitinophagaceae bacterium | reverse complement strand
GATTAATAGCCTTTCACCATAAACACACATTCTTCTATCTTTTTCACCTGCTGGGTCCGTTCCAATTTATTGATAGTGGAGGTCGTGGGCAGTTTTATATCCGTAGCATTGTTTTCCTTCTTCAAACTGCTAACCGCATTATAAATATTTTCCGATTTGATGGCAAATACGACGCCTTCTGCGGTTGTTTGCCGTGTACTCAGGATACCAATCACCTGACCATCCTTATTAACCACGGGACCTCCGCTGTTTCCGGGGTTCGCAGAAATGGAAATCTGGCAGGTTAAAGTATCTCCTTTGAACCCGGTCTTCGCGCTCAGATATCCTTCCCCATACACAATTTCATCCCTGGGAAAACCCAGCGTAAAAATAGGCTCAGCCAAATCAGCAGAAGCCTTCTTATTGATGCTATAGGGAAGCGATTTTATCGGTTTAAAGAGGCTGTCGTTAATTTTCAGGATGGCGACGTCCAGGCTGTCGTCACTATAAATTATCTCGGCAGCTAGTTCCACACCCGACGTATTTTGCACCGTGATTTTTTCCGCTTTATTCACCACGTGCGCATTCGTTACCAAAAAGCCTTTACCGTCAATCAGAAAACTGGTACCGCCAAATTTTGCCGGGATGGCGGGTATTTCTATTTTATTCTTCACATCGCTCAGTTCCCTTCGTGTGTGATACTGGCTCTTTTCCAGCAGATCAATTTTTCTTCCTAGATTTTCTATTTGGGCTTTTTCTCTTTTGGGAGTTATGGAAGTGATCATCCCGCTGGTAATCAGCGCGGTTATGCCGGCTATGGAAGCCGCTACGGCAATGGTTTTCTTGTATCTGCCCCACAGGTATACCAGTCTGTTGCTTTTTTCCAGGGGTGAAATTTTCCCCTCTTCACTCAATTTATGATGAACATCCTGCAGCATCGAGCGGTATTCCCTGTCCTTCTCAAATCGTTCCACCTGGTCTATAAAAAGACGATGCTTCACCGCCATTTGATCAATGTCAGGATGCGTCTTTCGCATCTCCTCAAAGGATAACAACTCTTCTTCAGACAATTCTCCCTGAAGATAACGCTCGACCATTTCTAATAGATGAATCTCAGTCATTGGTCTCCATTTTTATATTCAGCAAAAAATATCTTTCTCAGTCTTAGCAGGCACTTATATTTTTGGTTCTTTGCATTCTCAGGATTGGTATATCCGAAGTGTTCTGCTATTTCCTGCATTGTTAACCTTCTGATATAAAAAGCCTCCAGTAAGCTTCTGCAGGGCTCTCCCACCTTGGCCATTGCCTTCTCCATCATCGCATACTCCTCATTTTTTCCGGAATACATTTCTATATCAGCTTCCACAAACACGGAGTCTTCCACATCTCCGATTGGCACCTCTACCCTGTCGGCCCTTTGCAGCCGTTTTAACCACAATCGTCTGCATACTGCGTATAAATAGGTACCAACCCGGCAATTCAATTCAAATCCTTCTGATTTCGCATTTTCATACAATACAATCATGCCTTCCTGGAAAATATCCCTGGCATCTTCCTCCTCGCCATTATTTTGGAGAATATAATGCTGGATGATTCCGTAATTCTCCGCATAAATCGCCTCTACAGCCATTCTGTCGTTGACAGCCAGTTTGTTAATTAATGCTTGTTCCGTAGGATTACCATTCACGAATCAACTGTTAATACGATAATGAGTCTGTTGGTAACCCAAAAAAAATAAAAAAAAATTTAAAGTCGTAGGGTTACCTTTTTTTCTTATCCGTATTAAAGATAGATTTCATTATCAAAATATTCAAAAACATTAAGAATGAAAAAGTTACTGGTTATTTTAGCAATAGGCGCTTTTGCTGCCTGCAACAATTCCGGAGAATCTACAGAAACAATTGTTGTAGATAGTCTGAAGACACCTGCCGAAGCTACCTTGGACAGCCTGAAGACCGACGCCGGGGCTGCTGTTGATTCCCTGAAAGATGCTGCCGGGGCTGCTGTTGACTCCGTAAAAGAAGCTGTTAAGCAATAAGCTGACTCACGTTTTTTAATATGGCAAGCATTCGTTGAGGCCACTCCCCTTGCGGGGGTGGCTTTTTTATACGGCATAAGTTTAAAAAAATAATAGACGGATTGCTTGTTTTTTTATTTTAAGTGCTACATTTGCATCGTCATGAGATCGACAAGAGCATACGGATTCTTTTATTTTTACTTCTACTTTACGGGTAGACCGGGATTGCTTTTGTTGAACAATAAATAAATTAAAAATCATTCAACATAAAGAGTCCCGGTTAAAAGCCGGGATTTTTTTTTGTGACTTTTTTTAAATTAAAGTGAGCATTATATATGAGTAATCCAGTCAATGAGCCGGCAACAGCAGAGTCGGTTTTGCCCGAATTGCAGGGTAAAAGCGGACAGAAAAAGCATCCTGCCGGCGGCAAGAAAAAGGGAGTGGCCGTAGCTATTCAGGGGTTTGAGGGCAGCTTTCACCAGGTGGCAGCGCGGTATTTTTACGGAGACGAAACCAATGTGATATGCTGTTCCACTTTTGGAGAAGTCATAAAAAGAGCATCC
>JACFNM010000493.1 GCA_019454915.1 Chitinophagaceae bacterium | reverse complement strand
ATGAGCCTTTGTATTACAATGATATATTTAAACTGTAGGTAGTTCGGATACATATCTAACCAATGCTTTTATGAGGCTTTCACCCGCGGATCCACCATACGGTAAAGGATATCGGACACAAAATTGATGAAGACAAACAGGGCGGCTGTTATCAGCACGCTTCCCATCACCACCGGAAAATCCAGTTTCTCCAGTGCATCAACCGTGGTTTTGCCAATTCCTTTCCAGCCGAATATATATTCTACAAAGAAAGCGCCGGCTAACAGCTCCGCGAACCAGCCCGTAATGGCCGTTAGTACGGGATTAATAGCGTTGCGCAGGGCATGTTTAAAAATTACAGCGCCCTTACTCAATCCTTTTGCATAAGCAGTACGGATATAGTCCTGGTTCAGCACATCCAGCATAGCGCTTCGTGTGAGTTGGGTGATGATGGCGAGGGGGCGAATACCCAGGGTAAAAGCAGGCAGGACGAGGTTCTTTAAGGCAATATATCTTTCTCCTGTGTATTCATTGTAATCGAAAAAGCTGCCGGTTAAGTTAAATCCCGTAAGCGACCCCAATACCACGGCAAAGAAGTAGGCGATGAGGATACCCGTAAAAAACGAAGGCGCGGAAATGCCCAATACACTGGTAAAAACCGCCGAAGTATCCATCCATGTGTTTTGTTTTACGGCTGCCAATACTCCGAGAGCAATACCCACAATGGAAGCGAACAGCATCGCGGCAACGGCTAATAAGAGAGTGCCCGGCAAAGCTTCCATGAGTACACTTAGCACCGGCCTTTTTGTTTGATAGGAGTGACGAAGAAAAGGTAATTTGAAAGACAGGTTGTAAAGGTCATTCCCGATAAAGAACCCTTTTAATTTTTTTTGTGCTATCTCCTTTTTAGAATGGATACCGAGGGGAGAAATATCATTCACGTAAAAAACAAACTGCTTCCACCTCGGTTGGTCAAGATAAAGCTCTTTCCGAATATTTTGGATAGTGGCGCTATCGCCTGTTTGTCCCAATACCAGGCGGGTAGGATCACCGAAACCCTGGAAAAGGAAAAACACTACGCACACTACGCCCGCCAGAACCAGGACGCCGTATAATATCTTTCGGACAAGATAGCTGATCAAGGAGTAATTTAATTTACGATGATTTGAATATCTTTTTCCGCCCTCGTCCAATCTGCATAGCTCCATTTATTCAGAATCGTTCCCTCGTTAAGTAAATATAGTGTAGGATTCGCTCTTGCCGCCGTTTTGATGGGTACAACATCACATTTTAGAAAGATAGCATCGGGCAGAGATCTGAAATACGGGGCAATTCCCTCGTGATTGTTAGTTATCACAAATAAAGGAATGCCTTTCTGTTTCAGCAGAGCATATAGGGATTGAATATCTTTAATCCACAGCCCTTTTCCCGGATCATCCTTAACAAATAAGAAGGCGGAACTACCCGGAGTGTTCAAGACTGCTGAAGTGGTATCATTGCCCGAAAGCGTGGTAAGGACAAAGTCTTTGATAGCGGGTTCTGCATTTCCTTTCCGTATTAATTTATCGTATCTTTTTACAAAATGATAAAGCGAATCATCAAAGTCATCGGGAAAATTATCGGAAGTGAATTCGACTGTTGCTCCTGCTTTTTCATATACAAAACTGATGACCGTACTATCCGGGATGGCGCCCGCGGGTATCCTCATGTTTTCCGGAATGTTATTGCCCTTTTTAAAAGGCAGGCAGTCTGCCAACGGCAGATGTTTTAGTACATACCATTGAAGCCAGAGCGTCATAACGGCAGATAAACCAACGACGGTAAACCCTCCGTAAGAGGATATATTATGTTTGATTTTATTGCGTTGGGAAAAGATCAAAACGATTAAAGCCAGCAGCACCAGGTCTTTGATGAAAGAAGCCCTGGGTGTTAGCGGAATACAGTCCCCAAAGCAACCACAACTCCTGAATTTTCCTGAAAGATCTGCATAGCCGGTCAGGAAGGTGAAGAAGATGATCAACACCAACAAAAGCCAGCTGAAAAATCCCATCCGCCAGGCTATCAATACGGCTACGCCCGCCACTATCTCCAACGTGATCATCACAATAGAAAAAGTGAGCGCATAGTGGCTGAGTGTATTCATCAATCCCGGAAACCAGCCCGACTGAGCCCAAACCTCAAAAAATTCCTGCATCTTATAAGCCAACCCTAAGGGGTCATTCGCTTTTACTAATCCGGAAAAAATGAAAAGAGTGCCCACTAAGAATCTTGAAATAGTAATGATTGGTTTCATATTGAATCAGGTAATACAATAAACAGTGTTGCTTGCAGGCAGCTAAGCTACATAATTAATTTTATCATACCGGCTAAGGCTGCCGGCTGAAGCACCGGCCTTAATACAATAAAAGTATTTAAATACTTTTATTGTATTAAAATCCTTTATTTTTACACCACAATTTTACATTATGGAAATGAAAGAAATACACAGCAATCCTAAGTACAAAGTGCTGGAGGTAACTTTGAATGTTGGGGAAAAAATGCCCTTACATGAAGCCAGTTCAGACGCGTTTATTATTTTGAAAAAAGGAAAAGGGCGAATTA
>JACFNM010000492.1 GCA_019454915.1 Chitinophagaceae bacterium | reverse complement strand
ATCATTACTGCTACCTGTTCCTTACAAAGACCACAAAGGAACGGATGCGGATGCAAAGCAACTTTAGTTCGCTTTGTAAAGGCGTTCTTATTCCTAAAGAAATAAGGGATAAAGAAGCCGTTCGCCGTTTCATGGAAGCGGTAGCGCAGTTTGAGCGTATTATCAATGATAGCGGTTTTGTAAAGCTGGAACGCCTTACCGAAGACGGCATTATCGGTACAGGCGATAAACAGGGATTGCTGGAGCAATACCTTACGCTGTCGAGGGAACCGACAACCGCTATGCAGGACATAGCATTGGGCAGCGAAGATGTGCGTATCGGCAACAAAAGGCTGTGCCTGCACACCTTGTCCGATACGCACGATTTGCCCGGAACGGTATCAGCCAATACGAGGTATGAAAAGCTATCCACCGATAGAAGCGATTGCCTGTTGTCCTTTGCTGCTCCTGTGGGTCTGCTCCTTAGCTGCAACCACATTTACAATCAATACCTGTTCCTGGATAACAGCGATGAAAACCTCCGCAAGTTTGAAAAGTCAGCACGCAATATGCACTCGCTGGCAAGGTACAGCCGGGCTAACCAAATCAACAAAGAGTGGATAGAAAAGTACCTGAACGAAGCGCACAGCTTCGGGCTTTCCTCTATCCGGGCGCACTTCAATGTAATGGTATGGTCAGACGATCCGAACGAATTAAAGCAGCTAAAGAATGACACGGGCAGTGCATTGGCTTTAATGGAATGCAAGCCACGACATAATACTGTTGATGCCGCCACACTGTATTGGACGGCGATGCCTGGTAATGCAGGCGACTTTCCAAGTGAGGAGAGTTTTTACACCTTTATTGAGCCGGCGTTATGTTTTTTCACCGAAGAAACAAACTATCAAAGTTCGCCGTCACCGTTTGGTATCAAGATGTCGGACAGGCTAACAGGCAAACCTATTCATTTGGATATTTCCGACTTGCCTTTGAAGCGGGGCATCATCACGAACCGGAACAAGTTCATACTTGGCCCGTCAGGTTCGGGAAAATCTTTTTTCACTAACCACATGGTTAGGCAGTACTACGAACAGGGCGCACACGTCCTGCTTGTAGATACAGGCAATTCCTATCAGGGTTTATGCGAACTGATTAAAGGAAAGACCAAAGGCGAAGACGGCGTTTATTTCACTTACACCGAAGACAATCCGATTGCTTTCAATCCTTTTTATACAGATGACAATGTATTTGATATTGAGAAAAGAGAAAGTATCAAGACACTTATTCTCACCCTTTGGAAACGGGATGATGAAGCGCCCAGACGTTCGGAAGAAGTGGCGTTGTCCAACGCCGTGAGCGGCTACATCGAGCGTATTAAGCAATTGGATGAACGCCCCTCGTTCAACGGTTTTTATGAGTATGTAAAAGGCGGCTACCGCAATGTTCTCGAAGAAAAGCAGGTAAGGGAGAAAGACTTTGACCTTGCTAATTTCCTCAATGTATTGGAACCCTATTACAAAGGCGGGGAATACGATTACTTGCTGAACTCCGATAAGCAACTGGACTTGTTGAGCAAACGGTTTATCGTGTTTGAAATTGATGCGATTAAAGACCACAAGATTTTGTTTCCTATTGTAACCATTATTATTATGGAGGTCTTCATCAACAAGATGCGCAGGCTTAAAGGAGTGCGTAAACTCATCCTCATTGAAGAAGCGTGGAAAGCAATTGCCAAAGAGGGCATGGCCGAATACATTAAGTATCTCTTTAAGACCGTCCGCAAATTTTTTGGAGAAGCGATAGTCGTAACGCAGGAAGTGGATGATATTATTCAATCACCGATTGTCAAAGAAAGTATCATCAACAACAGTGATTGTAAGATACTGCTCGACCAGCGCAAGTACATGAACAAGTTCGATGACATCCAGGCCATGCTTGGTCTTACCGAAAAGGAGAAGTCGCAGATACTTTCCATCAACATGAACAATGACCCGTCAAGGCTTTATAAAGAGGTATGGATTGGATTGGGCGGTACGCATTCCGCTGTATATGCTACGGAAGTATCCCTCGAAGAATACTTAGCCTATACCACGGAAGAAACTGAAAAGCTTGAAGTGATGCAACTCGCTCAAGAGTTAGGTGGGAATGTTGAGCAGGCAATAAAAAGGATAGCACGGCGAAGAAGGGAAAAAGAAGGCTATTGTTAATTATTAAGGACTTCAAAAACTAAAACAGATGGGGAAAGAAAAAATAAGGCTGCCCATTGGCAGCGGCAAGGCGCTCATTTTTGAAGCCGATCCCGCTAACAAGGATGAGCAGGATTTCGCAAAGCTGTGTAAAGAAGTCGCAGCCACGAAACCGCAAAGCATACAGGAATTTTTTACACGGCTCAATGAACTGCAACAGAAAAAGCCTCCTGAAGCCAGCAAAATAATGAGCCGGAGAATGTAAGTAGCCTTTGCCACAGGCAAAAAGAAAAGCAAACAGTTATTAATCATTTTAAAAAATCAGAAACAATGAAGAAAACAATGTTACTGGTGTGTACGGCAATTATGCTTGCCGTTGCACCATCCGCTAAAGCGCAGTTTGTAGTAACTGACCCC